>CALFEA010000135.1 GCA_937950385.1 uncultured Altererythrobacter sp.
GTTGGAGAACGCGTTCATAGCTGCCCGATCGCCCGCCAACCATATCGCGAATGCCAGCAAGAAAGTCGCGGAACATATTGGCGCCGACAATCACTTCGCCCACGACGATTCCGGAATACTCGCGGATCGGCCAGCCTTCGATTGTCGGTGTAGTGGTGACGGTAACGCTCGTAGACATTGGCATGCTCCTGATGCTGCAGCTGAGAATACTAACGCATCAGCCCTTCAGATCAACCGATGCCCAGCGCAGCTTTATATGTGTCGAGCACCATTTCCATTTCGCTGCGATCATCCGGCTTCATTTTGCGCAGACGCACGATCTGGCGCATGATTTTGGGGTCATAGCCCACCGCTTTGGCTTCGGCGTAAACATCGCGAATATCATCAGCGATGCCTTTCTTCTCTTCTTCAAGGCGCTCGATGCGCTCGATCAAAAGGCGCAGGCGGTCATCAGTGGCTTCGGCCAAGTCGTGTCTCCAGAATCACTTTGAATTGAAATTTGCCTCTGGTTAGCCTTGCAGCATTTGCGGCGAAAGATGCTTTTCACATTTTTGCGGGATAGTTCTGTGGGCAAGCCACACACGGCAGACTGTCGCCTCCATCCTATTGCATGCGCGCGAGCCTGCTCTATCATCCGCCGCAATTGGTGGCAGGCAAATCAGGGCACTTGGGGGAAATCGGCATGGTGGATGTCTTCATATCCTATTCGCGCAAAGACAAGGAGCGGGTCGCAAGACTGGCCCGCGCGATTGAGGATGAAGGATATGATGTGTGGTGGGATGCAGAATTGCCTCCGCATCAAAGCTATGGCGATGTCATAACCCGCAAGATTTCCGAAGCAAAAGCGGCGATTGTCGTGTGGTCGCCCGATGCTGCCGCCAGCGAATGGGTGCGCGCCGAAGCAGATATGGCGCGCAATCAAAAGAAATTGGTGCAGACCGCATTGGGCGAGATTATTCCGCCGCTGCCTTTCAACCAAATCCAATATGCAGATATTGGCGATTGGCAGGGTGAGGACACGCATGATAGCTGGCGCAAAATTAAGGCAAGTCTGGCCGATTTGTGCGGACGAAACGGCCCCGACGCCAGCGTCGCAAGCGCGCATGAACCCGCCTTTGCGCCCCCGCCTGCAGCGGAACCAGAAGCGCCAGCGGATGAAGAATATGAAGAGCCCGCGCGCAGCAAATTGCCCTTGTTTGCCGGCCTAGGCATTGGCGGGATCGCGCTTGCGATTGCCGCCGCCTTTGCCTTGTCACCTGACGCCAGCGATTATGATGGCGAAGAGAAAGTGGCTTCCTCCATTGGCGGGAAAAAGGGCGAGACCCCTGATGATGGCAAAGATGCATCCGAGCCGCCTGCCCCACCCCCAGAAGCCCAGCGCCCTGAAATTCCAGCCGATTGGATTCTCGCCACGGTCGATGATCCCGATGGCCATTCCAATGTGCGCGCCCGCCCTTCAGCCTCATCAGACATCGTGAGCAAAGTTCAGGTCGGCGAGACTTTCAGAGCAAGGCGCGAGCCGGGCAAATGGTGGCCGGTGGAATTATCCGATGGGACCAAAGGTTTTATCGCCAAACGCCTGATCCGCGTCAAAGGCTCCGGCAATGCGCCGCCGCAAACCACGCCTGCTCCGCCCCAAGCGCGGCGCGTGAATTGCAGCTTCAACAATACGGCATTTTCCTTCAACGGGCCATGCGATTTCACCTCCGGCGACGGCGGAGATTTTAGCGCAACCAGCGCAAACGGCAGTTTTTTCACCGATATCACGCGCATTTATTTGGACGTAACCGCAACAGACCAAGGCATGCTTCAATTGTTCAATCCTACCGGCCAAGTCCAGCAAATCAGCGTGACACGCAGCACCCAAGACCGCGCCTGTTGGGAAGGTCCAAGCGTGTCGTTTTGCGCGCGCTAATCGGTCCAATAATGGGCAAACGGAGTGAGCATGGCAGACGTTGAAACTGCGGCTGATGGCACGATTGCAAGCTATTGCGGCCATATGTTCGAAAGCGGCTCGGCAGCAGAAACCGCGCTCGCTCAAAAGATCGCTACGGCAGTAAAAGACAACGCCATCCGCATTGCTTATGGCCCGCTGGCATGCGGCGCGGACATCCTTATTGCCGAGGCAATATTGAATGCGGGCGCTGAGCTCAATGTGGTGCTGCCCTTTGCCGCCGATGACTTCATTCGCGAAAGCGTATTGTGCGGGGGAGAGGAATGGCTGGCGCGCTATCATGCCTGTATGGAGCGCGCAGCCTCTGCGCATTTTGCGACGTCCGGCGCTTATGTCGGCGATGATAATCAGTTCGCTTACAACACAAGGCTTGCCATGGGGCTGGCAGTTTTGCGCAGTCAGGAATTGCCGCTGGAACCGGTGCAATTGGCGGTCGTCTCGGACGCATTCAAATCCTATTCGCTCACTGGGCTAGCGGGCACTGTTGCGGATATTGCCCTGTGGCAAGACCTTGGCCGTACGACCATTTCCATCCCCGCAGGCGATGTGCCGCGCGACCTTAATTTTCCGCCAAAACCGCCGCTCACCGAAGGAACACGGCGCGATATTCGCAGCATAATCTTTGCCGATTACAAGGGTTTCTCACGATTGGGCGAGCGAGAACTTCCATTGTTTATGGCAGAGGTGATGGGCCGGATTTCCGTTGTTCTGAATGCTCACGGCGACCATGTCGAATTTCGCAACACTTGGGGCGATGCGATTTATGTCATCATCGATGAACCACGCAACGCCGCATCGATAGCGTTGGATTTGCAAAGCGCGCTGGATGACCTTCCGCCTGAACTAACGCCCAAAGGTGAAATCGCCGGCATGCGAATTGGCGTACATTTCGGCCCCATCTGGGTTGGCACAGATCAGATCACTGGCGGCAAATTATGCTATGGCGGCGAGGTCAATAAAACCGCGCGGATCGAACCAGTCACTCCGGTTGGCGGGGTTTATTGCACCGAAGCCTTTGCCGCAGCTTTATTGGTCGATAATTGCGATGATTGCATTTTCACATCCCATGGCCGCACGCAATTGCCAAAGGATTTTGGCGCGGTTGAATTGTATCTATTGGAACGGGCAAAACAGCTTTGATTTGGCCGCGTTTTTAAGCCGGTTTAACAGTACCTTGCCTCGTCATCTCGGCTTTGGCCTCGTTTGGCCTTATCTGGCCTCGTCATCTCAAACGCGATTTTGCGCGCTGTTTGCAGCCTATTTATTTTTCGCAACACTGGCTTTCATCGCTGCCAATTGAGCTTCCGTTGCGGGCGTTTGCCGCGTCGCTTTCCATTCATCCTGCGGCATGCCGTGAATGACCTCGCGCGCCGCAGCTTTGTCTCCATCAAAACCTGCATCCATAATCCAATCAGCGAGGCAATTGCGGCAAAAGCCGGACAGGCCCATCAAATCAATATTCTGTGCATCATGGCGGTGCTGAAGATGGCGAACCAGCCGCCGAAAGGCCGCCGCAGCGACTGCATCATCCAACATATCGAGATTATCGCCTCGAATTTTAGGTGAATTCGTATCCATATTGGTTCTTCCTTGGCATCATATGCTTGAGTTGCTGTGAACCCATGTCATACCTTCACAATAATGAAACAACGAAAATTATCAGCAGTCAGTCCCCGCAGGCGCAAGGTGAAGATCCTTGCGACCGTTGGCCCTGCCTCAAGCTCGCCTGAAATGCTCAAAAAACTGTTCATGGAAGGGGCCGATGCCTTCCGCGTCAATATGAGCCATGGCGACCACGAAACCCACGCCAAAACCATTGCCGCAATCCGCGCATTGGAGGCTGAATTTGGCCGGCCCATCGCGATCCTTGCCGATTTGCAGGGGCCAAAATTGCGCGTCGGCACTTTCAAAGATGGCAAAGCGGTCATCCGCCATTCGGGGCATTTCACCCTCGATCGCAATCCAGAGCCCGGCGATGAAAACCGCGTTGAATTGCCGCATCCAGAATTGTTCGGTATTTTGGAAAAAGGCCAGCGGCTGCTCATCAATGATGGCAAGATACGCCTCAGAGTGATCCGCGCAGATGATGATGCGATTTTGTGCTCTGCCGAGGTTGGCGGGGTCATCTCAGACCGCAAGGGCGTGAATGTGCCCGATGTCGAAGTGCCTATCCCCGCGCTGACAGTGAAAGACCGCAAGGATCTCGCTTTTGCAGTGGACCACGGGGCGGATTGGATCGGGCTTAGCTTCGTTCAGCGGCCTGAGGATTTGGCCGAGGCCCGCAGGCTGATGGGCGGATATGGCGCGCTATGCGCAAAAATTGAAAAGCCAATGGCGATCAACCGCTTGGATGAATTGCTGGAATTGGCTGACGGGCTGATGGTGGCGCGCGGTGATTTGGGTGTTGAGCTGGAGCCGTATGAAGTGCCGCCTTTGCAAAAACGCATCGTCAATGCGGCGCGCACCGCGGGCAAGCCGGTGATCGTTGCCACGCAAATGTTAGAAAGCATGATTGAAAATCCGACACCAACCCGCGCAGAGGTCTCTGATGTGGCCAATGCCGTTTATGACGGGGCGGATGCTGTGATGCTGTCAGCGGAAAGCGCAGCAGGCGATTGGCCAGTGGAATCGGTGGTGATGATGGACCGGATTGCCGCTCAGGTGGAGGCGGATGAAGGCTATACCGCCCGTGTTCGCTTTCACGATACGCCGCCTGATGCGACCACATCTGATGCGCTTGCCCATAGCTGTATGACCATTGCCGACACTGTCCCGATCAGCGCGATCACAGTGTTCACCGCTTCTGGCTCAACGGCGCGGCGCGTCTCACGCGAACGGCCTGCAACACCGGTTCTGGTGCTAACCCCATCGACCCGTACGGCGCGGCGCGTGGCGCTATTATGGGGCGCGCATTCGGTGCTGACCAAGGATATTGGCAGCTTTGAAGAAATGATCGCCAAGGGCAAACGCATGGCACTGCGGCACGGTTTTGGCACCGCAGGCAGCAAGATGATTGCACTGGCGGGCGTACCGTTCGGAACGCCGGGCTCCACCAATTTGCTCCATATCGTCACGCTGTCAGGCAATGAATTGGAGCGCCATGAGGGTTAAAGAGCCTTGATTAGACAAATGTCTGCCCCATTTCATTTGTATGTTTAAGAAATGGACCTTGGTAACTCTTCTCGCATTTGTTGCGGCATCATGCGGTAGTGATTTATTTTTTAGTGGTCCAGATTCTGGCATTTATACGGATCAGAACAACCAAGAATACAAAGTCAATGCGAATGGCCCTGCTGCACTCAGTGTAGTTGCCGATGAGGAATTATGCCTAATGTTTTGGCGAACGGAAGATCCCAAAATCGTGGATGGCGAGGAGCATCTGACCGGCCAAAGATGCAGCAATAAGACGTTCGGTGATCTGGATTGGGCAGTTGTATACGACTACGATGTACCCAATGAAATCACTTTATTGCCTTCATCGCGAGAGTTTGCTGGTAATCCTGAACCTCTAAAATTAAAAATGAAATCCAAAGGCTTGGACTAAAGTTTCGGCCTTTGCCCTGTATGTGCTAGCCTGCACTTCTCTTGGTGGAGAGACGCATTATGAAACGCTTATTATTGCTCATCCCAACGCATCTGATCGCAGGTGCGATTGGATTTGCGCTCGGCATTTATTATCTCCCGATCCTAACGGCACAGCCCGCACCCGATGATCTGGTGCTGGAAGAAGCGACACAGGCCGCGCAATTTTCCGTCCAACTCACCCGTGATTTGCGCGGCAGTGACACATTGCATTGGGGCGAAGGCACGATCGGCGTCACACCAGAAACCATCGTTCACAAAGGCGAGCTTGCGCCCGGGCCCGATTACAAAGTCTATCTCACAAAGGATTTTGTCGAGCATGAGGATGAGTTTGAGCCCATCAAATCACAGGCTGTTCTCATCGGCGATGTGAAGAGCTTTGACGGCTTCTTGCTGAATGTGCCTGAAGGCGTGGACGTAGCGCAATACACCACGGTGGTTGTGTGGTGCGAAACCTTCGGCGAATTTATTACAGCGGGGAAATATCGGTAGGTTTTGTGTCGAGTTCGACCGATTGGCTGCATATCGGAGCGCGCGTCAGTGATGAGCTGGAAAAGCATGGCGGTTAAGGAAAACGCATGGCAATACGAATGTCCGATTTCCAAGCAGTCATTTTTGACAGTGACGGGGTACTCGTTGATTCCGAAATTATTCATATAGCAGTAGAGCGAGAACTTCTGTCAGAATTGGGCCTGCAATACGATCACACCGCCTATCTCTCGCGCTTTGTAGGGCTGTCCAACACGGATTTTTATCACGAACTCAGCAAAGACTTCGCTGAGCAAGTTGGAGGCAATTTCCCGGAGAGTTTTGGGAAGGAATTGCAGGCGCGAACCTGGCCCAAAATAGAGACAGAGCTAAAACCGATCGAGGGCATAGAGGACTTCATAAAGAGCTTAGCGCAGCCTGTTGCCGTTGCTTCATCCGCGCCAATCGAAAAGCTTCAGCGTAAACTTGAAATCACTGGGCTCGGACCTTTGTTCGCTCCGCACATCTACTCGGTCGATCATGTGACGCGCGGCAAGCCCGCGCCTGATCTTTTCTTGTACGCAGCCGAAGCTCTAGAGATCGATCCGCACAGATGTCTGGTTGTTGAAGACAGCGCGCACGGCATAAAGGCTGCGCGAGCGGCAGGAATGACACCCATTGGCTTTGTAGGAGGAGGCCATGTTGACGACGGGCTTCCCTCACGGTTAAAAGATTGCGGTGCTGAGATCGTAGTAACTGATTATGCCAAACTGCTTGCGCTCATCTGATCGACCCAAAACCCACTAACCCTCAGCAGCCCGCTCCAACCGCCGCTTTGCGCCTTCTTCACCGATCAGCGGCAACAGCTCGCCCATATCCGGCCCGTGGTTCATGCCAGTTAGCGCTTGGCGCAGCGGCAGGAACAATTGCTTACCCTTGCGTCCCGTTGCTTCTTTCAATGAGGAGGTAAGCGCCCCCCAAGGATCAAAAGACGCGTCTCCGCTCCACGTCAGAGCTTTAGCCGCATCGGCCAAAAATGCTTTGTCTTCATCGGTGAAATCCAGCTGATCAATCGGACCGATCACAAGGCGCCACCATTCGGCAACCTCGCCCATATGCGCAACATTGGGGCGCACCGCGTGCCAGCCCGCCTCATCCATACCACCCGGCAAGCGCGGCGCGGCATCGGCAAAGCTAAGACCGTGAACAATCGCGGTGTTCACCCGCTCCAGCTCAGCATCGTCAAACTTTGCCGGCGCGCGGCCAAAGGTCGACAGATCAAATGTATCGAGCAACACAGCCCGGTCGGCAATCGCCTCAACCGGCAGCGAAGTACCGAGCCGCGCCAACATCGCCACCAATGCTTGGGGTTCGATATGTTTCTCGCGCAAGGCATCACAGCCCAGCGAGCCCAAGCGTTTAGAAAGCTTGCCCTCTGTGCCCACAAGCAGCGCTTCATGGGCGAATTCCGGATGCTGTTTTGCTGCATCCGGTGCTGCAGCAAAGCCTGCAGCATAAAGTGCGGTAAACATCTGAATTTGCACAGCTGTATTGGAGACATGATCTTCGCCGCGCAGCACATGGGTGATGCCCATTTCAACATCATCCACGGCACTGGGCAGCATATAGAGCCATGATCCATCCGCGCGCCGGATCACTGGATCAGACAATAATTTGGGATCAAATTTGGCTATGCCGCGAACGCCATCTTCCCAAGCAATCGCCTCTTCATGGTCAAGCTTGAAACGCCAATGGGGCTGAATGCCTTGCGCCTCTTTTGCCGCGCGATCAGCATCTGACATGTCCAAAGCGCCGCGATCATATGTTGGCGGCTTACCGCGCCCCAGCTGCACCTTGCGTTTTAATTCCAGTTCCTGCGCAGTTTCATAGGCGGGATAGACCCGGCCTGCCGCCTTCAGAACGTCAAACGCCGCATCATAGCGCGCGAGGCGCAGGGATTGGCGCTCTTCTCCATCGGGATGAATGCCAAGCCAAGCCAAATCAGCGCGGATCGCCTCAACATATTCCTCCTTGCTGCGCTCGGGATCGGTGTCGTCGATACGCAGCAGGAATTTCCCGCCCAATTTCTGGGCAAGCATCCAATTGTGCAGCGCAGTGCGGATATTGCCGACATGCAGCCGGCCTGTAGGCGAAGGGGCAAAGCGAGTGATGATCATGCAGAATGCGGTAGCCAGCGCGCCGCCGCGCCGCAAGCGTGAACACGCCTCGAGCATCTTTGGCTCGGACATTTGCTGTTCAGACCAATTGTTTTATACCCGTAAGCCAATCAACACTACCAGGGATGATGACCAGCACATGGCGATCAAAACCACGCTAGCCAAGACCCTATTCAGCGGCTTTGTCATGCTCGCGGTTCCGGCTGCCAGTAGCGCCTGTTCTGACCACAGTTCAGCGCCGTCGGCCAAGTTTGACCTTAGCCATTGGAAAATCACTCTGCCGATGGATGACAATGGCGATACCAAGCCCGATGAGATCAAGGTGGCGGATATGCAGGGTTATCATCACCCTAATTATTTCTATCTGAACGCCGATGGGCATATGGTTTTCACTGCGCCTAACAAAGCCATCACCACTGCCAATTCAAGCAATACGCGCAGCGAATTGCGGCAGATGCTGCGCGGCACAAACACCAAAATTGGAACCCATGATGGCGGCAATA
Source organism: uncultured Altererythrobacter sp. (assembly GCA_937950385.1). GTDB lineage: Bacteria > Pseudomonadota > Alphaproteobacteria > Sphingomonadales > Sphingomonadaceae > Erythrobacter. The sequence continues at coordinate 8,685 of CALFEA010000135.1, forward strand.
ATTTTGCTGTCTTGGCGCGCAAGGATTCGGGCAAATTCGCCAGCATTGGCGGTAAGATGGAAGCGACGGTGAAGGTCAATCATGTCGCTGTGAATGCGGGCGACCCAAGCACAAAGGCCGCCTATTCAGTCGTCTTGGGCCAAATTCATGCCGTCAAGTATAAGAGCACAAAGAGCGGGTTTGGTTACGGCAATGAGCCGATCAAAATCTACTTTAAAAAGTTTCCTGATCACGAATATGGTTCGGTATTCTTCAATTATGAGCGCAATTTGGCCAAAGACGACCCCAATCGCAATGACATATCCGTGCCGATTTACGGCTACAATTGGGCCAATGATCAAGACCCCGGTGAAAAAGGCATCAAGCTGGGCGAGGAATTTAGCTACACGATCAATGTCCACCAAAACACAATGCATGTGACATTCGAGAATGAACGATTGGGCAAAATCGGCTATGCAATCGACCTGATAAAGGGGGTCGACACGCTAGACAATCCGCTCGGCTATGGCGGGGACTCGCTCTATTTTAAAGCGGGGGTTTACAACCAATGCAGCACCAAAACTGGCGGCGGCAATTGGTATGCTGGATGTGCCGGGACAGGCGATTGGGCAAAGGATAAAGCCAATGGCGACTATGCGCAGGCGACCTTCTCGCGGCTGGTGGTTGGCGATTCTGTGAAGCCAGAAGTACAGTAATACCCTGCTCAATCTAAAACTTACAAACAAAAGCCCCGCCGGAGCGTAATGCTCTAGCGGGGCCTTTTTTTCAGTGCCGGTCAGCACTGCATTTTGCGCGAGGCTTACTCCGCTTCTGGCGCCTCAGGTGCGTCAGCTTCAGGAGCAGCAGTTTCACCGCCGCCCATGCTGGCCATAGCCGCCTTCATTGCTTCTTCGCTAGAAACAGGATCAGCAGCCGGTTCGCTTTCCGCTTTTGGAGCAGGTGCTTCGCCAGCTTCTGCCGCTTTCGCGTCAGCTGCTGCCAAGGCGTCTTGCTGCTTCTTCCACTGGGCTTTCAGCGCTGCGTCACGGCTAGAGGCGGTGACCCGCATCCTGTTCATGCCCGCACCAGTACCCGCCGGGATCAAGCGGCCAACGATCACGTTCTCTTTCAAGCCGATCAGCGAATCCTTCTTCCCTTCAACCGCAGCCTGCGTCAGCACGCGTGTGGTTTCTTGGAACGATGCCGCCGAAATGAAGCTGCGTGTTTGCAAGCTCGCTTTGGTGATACCGAGTAGGATTGGCGTGCCAGTTGCATGCTTCTTACCCTTGCCGAGCTTGGCGTTGATCTCTTGCATTTCTGCCCGATCAACTTGCTCACCAGGAAGCAAAGTGGTGTCGCCTCCAAATGTGATTTCAACTTTTTGCAGCATCTGACGAACGATCGTCTCAATATGCTTATCGTTGATCTTCACGCCTTGCAGACGATACACTTCCTGAATCTCATCGACGAGATATTCAGCCAAAGCTTCAACACCCAAAACTTCCAGAATGTCGTGCGGGTTGGGCGAGCCAGAGATGAGCGTATCGCCCTTCTTGACCATGTCGCCTTCTTGCACGTCGATCACCTTGGTTTTGGGGATCAAATATTCGACTGCATCACCTTCCTCAGGCACAATCGCAATCTTACGCTTGGCTTTATATTCGCGAACGAATTCAATCCGGCCGTCGATTTTAGCGATAACCGAAACGTCTTTCGGCATACGTGCCTCAAACAGTTCAGCAACGCGCGGCAGACCACCCGTAATATCGCGGGTCTTGGACGCTTCGCGGCTGGCACGGGCGAGAATATCGCCAGCTTCAACCGTTTGACCGTCTTCAACCGACAGTGTGGTGCCGGGCGCAAGCATATAACGCTGCGCTTCGGTTTCACCGTCATCATCAAGTGATTGACCTTCGCCAAGCAGAGTGAGGCGCGGACGCAAGTCTTCTTTTTTCTTGCGGCCCGTTGCGCGGTTCTCTGTCACGACACGCTGAGCGATACCGGTGGCATCATCGGAGGTTTCCTCCATCGTCGTGCCGTCAATCAAATCTTGATAGCGCACAATACCCGATTGCTCGGTGATGATGGGCAGAGTGAAGGGATCCCATTCAGCGAGACGATCGCCTTCTTTGACCTTCGCGCCGCTCTTATGCATCAAAACAGTACCATAAGGCACTTTGTGCATTTCGCGCTCGCGGCCCTCGGCATCAATCACGGCAATTTCACCATTGCGGGCAAGAGAGAGCGAACGGCCCTTCTTATCCTTGATGGTGGGCATGTCGCGATATTCGACTGTACCGTCAGAGATCGATTCCAGATGGCTGGTTTCGTTAACCTGCGCCGCACCGCCGATGTGGAATGTCCGCATCGTTAGCTGTGTGCCCGGCTCACCGATCGACTGCGCAGCGATAACGCCGACAGCTTCACCGATGTTCACTGGCGTACCGCGAGCAAGATCGCGGCCATAGCAAGTGCCGCAAACGCCTTGGTCGGCTTCACAAACCAGCGGTGAGCGGATCTTAGCGGACATAACTTCTGCCGCTTCGATTTCCTTCACCATTGGTTCGTCAACCAAAGTGCCTTTTTTCACGATCACTTCGCCGGTCTTCGCATTGACTAGGTCTTCTGCTGTGGTCCGGCCCAAGATACGCTCGCCGAGCGATGCAATCACGCTACCGCCTTGAACAATGGCACGCATTTCCAACGCATTTTCGGTTTTGCAGTTTTCAACCACGATGACGCAATCTTGCGACACGTCGACCAAACGGCGGGTCAGGTAACCCGAGTTCGCCGTTTTCAGCGCGGTATCAGCAAGACCTTTACGCGCGCCGTGGGTTGAGTTGAAGTATTCAAGGACGGTCAGGCCTTCCTTAAAGTTGGAGATAATCGGCGTTTCAATGATCTCGCCCGAAGGCTTGGCCATCAGACCGCGCATACCCGCCAGCTGCTTCATCTGCGTTGGCGAACCACGCGCGCCAGAGTGGCTCATCATATAGATCGAATTGATCTCAGCTTCGCGGCCATCCTTATCCAAAGGACGGGCCTTAATCTTATCCATCATGGCGTCCGCCACTTGGTCACCGCAACGGCTCCAAGCATCGATCACCTTGTTGTATTTTTCCTGCTGAGTGATCAGACCGTCTTGATATTGCTGTTCGTAATCAGCAACCAAGCCCTTGGTCTCTTCGACCATGCCGACTTTTTCGTGCGGGATGATCATGTCATCCTTACCGAAGGAAATGCCGGCTTTAAACGCGTGGCGGAAGCCAAGGACCATGATTGCATCGGCGAACAGAACCGTGTCTTTCTGGCCAGTGTGACGATACACTTCATCGATCACGTCGCCGATATCCTTCTTGGTGAGAAGGCGGTTGACGATGTCGAAGGGAACCTTGTGGTTCTTTGGTAGGCATTCACCGATCAGCAAACGGCCCGGCGTGGTTTCAAACCGGACATTGTGGATCTTGCCTTTTTCATCAGCCTGAGGGACGCGGGTCGTGACTTTGGAGTGAAGCGTAACCGCGCCCACTTCCAATGCCTGATGCACCTCGGCCATATCGGCCAGGATCATGCCTTCGCCTGGCTCGCCTGCGCGGTCCATTGAAAGGTAATAGATGCCCAAGACCATATCCTGAGACGGCACAATAATCGGCTTACCATTGGCTGGTGAGAGGATGTTATTGGTCGACATCATCAACACGCGCGCTTCCAACTGAGCTTCCAGCGAAAGCGGCACGTGAACGGCCATTTGGTCACCGTCAAAGTCGGCGTTAAAGGCCGAACATACCAGCGGGTGAAGCTGGATCGCTTTGCCTTCGATCAGCACGGGCTCAAACGCTTGAATGCCAAGGCGGTGAAGCGTTGGCGCGCGGTTGAGCATGACGGGGTGCTCGCGGATAACCTCATCGAGGATGTCCCAAACTTCCTTACGCTCTTTCTCAACCCACTTCTTCGCTTGCTTCAGGGTCATCGACAGACCCTTTGCATCGAGACGGGCGTAGATGAACGGCTTGAACAGCTCGAGAGCCATCTTCTTAGGCAAACCACATTGATGCAGTTTCAGTTCTGGGCCGGTCACAATAACCGAACGGCCAGAGTAATCGACGCGCTTACCAAGAAGGTTCTGGCGGAAGCGGCCTTGCTTGCCTTTCAGCATGTCAGACAGTGATTTCAGAGGACGCTTATTAGCGCCCGTAATCACGCGGCCGCGGCGGCCATTGTCAAACAGAGCATCGACAGCTTCTTGCAGCATGCGCTTTTCATTGCGGACAATGATGTCAGGCGCGCGCAGTTCAATCAGACGCTTCAAGCGGTTGTTACGGTTGATCACGCGGCGATACAGATCGTTCAAATCCGATGTCGCAAAACGGCCACCATCCAGCGGCACCAATGGGCGCAATTCTGGCGGAATAACCGGAACGATTTCAAGGATCATCCACTCAGGACGGTTGCCTGAATCGATGAAGCTTTCGACCACTTTAAGACGCTTAATGATCTTCTTCGGCTTGAGCGTGGATTTGGTAACCCGCAGCTCTTCCATCAGATCATCGCGTTCTTGCTCCAGATCGAGATCCATCAGCATGATCTTAACCGCTTCTGCGCCGATACCGGCAGAGAACGCATCTTCGCCATATTCGTCTTGCGCTTCGAGCAGCTCGTCTTCTGTCAGCAGCTGGAATTTCTCCAGCGGGGTCAGGCCAGGCTCAACAACGATGTAGCTTTCGAAATAGAGCACACGCTCAAGCTGCTTAAGCTGCATGTCGAGCAGCAAACCAATGCGCGATGGCAGCGATTTGAGGAACCAGATATGCGCAACCGGTGCGGCCAGTTCAATGTGGCCCATCCGCTCGCGGCGAACCTTGGTTACCGTGACTTCGACGCCGCATTTCTCGCAAACGACGCCTTTGTATTTCATGCGCTTATATTTACCGCAGAGGCACTCATAGTCCTTTACCGGACCAAAGATGCGGGCGCAGAAAAGACCGTCACGCTCTGGCTTGAACGTGCGATAGTTGATGGTTTCCGGCTTCTTGATTTCACCGAAGGACCAGCTGCGGATGCGCTCTGGCGAGGCAAGACCGATTTGGATCTGGTCGAATGTTTCCGGCTTGGCCAGTTGGTTTGTGAATTTGGTCAGTTCGTTCATGACTTAGTTCCCGTATTCCCGCGCTTGGCGGGTGAAAATTCCTGTGTGCGGTTGGAGTGGTGGGGGCCGTTAGCCCCGCACCCTCATTCAGCCGCCTCCGGCCATTCGTCGCCGTCTTCGCCGTCACCGTCAGATTTCAGCTCAACATTGAGACCCAGCGAACGCATTTCCTTCACGAGAACGTTAAAGCTCTCTGGAATGCCTGCCTCGAAGGTATCATCGCCTTTGACGATCGCTTCGTAGACCTTGGTCCGTCCGACAACATCATCCGATTTCACAGTCAGCATTTCCTTCAAGGTGTATGCAGCGCCGTAAGCTTGCAGCGCCCAGACCTCCATCTCACCAAAGCGCTGTCCGCCGAACTGCGCTTTACCGCCCAGCGGCTGCTGGGTGACGAGGCTGTATGGCCCGATAGACCGTGCGTGGATTTTGTCGTCAACCAAGTGGTGCAGTTTGAGCATGTAGATAATGCCCACTGTCACCTTGCGGTCAAACGCTTCGCCGGTGCGCCCATCAAACAGAACCGATTGGCCAGAGCCATCGATACCGGCTGTTTCCAGCATGGTGGTCACATCGCCTTCGCGCGCGCCATCAAACACTGGCGTACCCATTGGGACACCAGCGGTTAGATTGCCCGCGAGTTCGAAAATCTCATCGCTTGTACGACCATCAAGATCATCGTGATATTTCTCGCCATAAGCGTTTTTGAGAGCGCCCATAACGGCTTCTGGCGGCTTGCCAGCTTTTGGATCGGGATTGTCCCGCTTCCAATCTTCCAGCGCGTCAGAAATCTGGTGACCCAGACCGCGTGCTGCAAAACCGAGGTGCGTTTCAAAGATCTGACCCACGTTCATCCGCGAAGGCACACCCAGCGGGTTCAGCACGACGTCAACCGGCGTACCGTCCTCTAGGAATGGCATGTCTTCAGCAGGAAGGATGCGAGAGATCACACCCTTGTTGCCGTGACGGCCAGCCATCTTATCGCCCGGCTGAAGCTTGCGCTTCACTGCAACGAAGACCTTAACCATTTTCAGAACGCCCGGGGCCAGCTCATCGCCGCGCTCCAGCTTTTCTTTGCGGTCGGCAAACTTGGC
>CALFEA010000136.1 GCA_937950385.1 uncultured Altererythrobacter sp.
GTCGACATCACCCCATCCAATTCCCACACATTCTTAAAGCCATAGCCATAGAGGTTGATGAAAGTCGGGATGTTGAGCGCGAGCGGCGCCATCTTCAACGCAATCGGTTGGCGATTGTCGCTGAAATTATTGTTGCAATAGATCAGTATCGGCCGCGAGGTGTCCGAGCCTAGAACCTTGGCCAGTTTTTCATCGGTGAAATCGGAGAAAGGCAGGTTGATCGCGCCTTTAATATGGCCCGCCTCAAATGCCGCAGCGCTGCGTGTGTCTAAGATCAGCGCGCCATCCTCAGCCGCTTTGGCAAAGAATGCCTTGCGTTCAAGCAATCGTGCCTGCCGGTATTCGGCCACCGCTGCGGTAAGCTCCATAAAGCCGGCGTAATCCACTTGGGGCGCAGCGGTGGATTCAGGCGCCTCAATATCGGCCGTGCGATCTGGCAAACCTTGTGCAGACACTCCGCTGGCCAGCGCCAATGCGCCGCAGGAAAAAAGCAGTTTCATCGCATTCATATATCACCTCTGCGCAAGGTGATGATGCATGCGCCTTAAATCCAAGCTGAACAGAATGCTGAGGCGTTTGTTCGAATGCGTTACGGTTTCGAGGTTGGTTGCCCGGCTGCATTCCAAGCTATGATCCCACCTTCGAGGTGACGCACCTTGGTGTTCCACTCTGCCGCCAACATATCGGCAGCACGTTTTGAGCGTCCACTGGAGCGGCAATAAAGGATTGTTTCACGGGTGGTATCGCGCGGGATGGCAGAGGCGTCGAAACTCTGCACTGGGGCATTGAGCGCGCCAGCGATGCTGCCGCTTTCAAATTCCTTAGGCGTACGCACATCAATAAGTACGACTTTGCCCTGCGAAATGAGGCTGGCGAGTTCTTCCGCCGGAAGCGTCTCCACCGCTGCCAGTGCATCAATCGGCGGGGATGCCGTAAGGCGATCCCCGCTATTGTCGATCGATACGCAGCCTGACAGTAGCAATGCTGCGCCGGCCAAAAAGAGTGCCGGCACTCGCATTAGTCCGATGCCAATTTACGCAGAACGTAATGCAGAATGCCGCCGTTCTTGTAGTACTCCATCTCATTCGCCGTATCGATCCGGCAAAGCGCAGTGAAGGTGAAGCTGGTGCCATCGGCGCGAGTGGCTTCTACTTCGACGTCTTGGCCAGGCGTCAAATCGGCCAGGCCTTTGATAGAGAATGTGTCATCGGCCGTTAGGCTGAGTGTTTCACGCGTATCGCCGTCCTTAAACTGCAAGGGCAGAACGCCCATGCCGACTAGGTTCGAACGGTGGATCCGTTCAAAGCTTTCAACGATAACGGCGCGCACACCCAAAAGGATTGTGCCCTTGGCCGCCCAATCGCGCGATGAGCCTGTGCCATATTCCTTGCCGCCCACAACGATCAGCGGTGTGCCATCGGCCTTGTGCTTCATGGCGGCATCGTAAATCGCCATCTGTTCGCCATTGTAAGTGGTGTAACCACCCTCAACACCGGGGACCATTTCGTTCTTGATGCGGATGTTGGCAAAGGTGCCGCGCATCATGACTTCGTGATTGCCGCGGCGCGAGCCGTAGGAGTTGAAGTCTGCCTTGGCGACCTGATTGCTCATCAGATATTCGCCGCCGGGGCTGTCTTCTTTAATCGCACCAGCAGGGCTGATGTGGTCGGTTGTGACACTATCGCCCAAAACAGCCAGAGGCTTCGCATCAATCACATCCATGATCGGGGCAGGGGTCATTTCCATGCCATCGAAATAGGGAGGGTTCGCGATATAGGTTGAGCCGGGACGCCATTGGTATGTGTCCGATGCCTCAACCTTAATGGCTTGCCAGTGTTCATCGCCTTCATAGACATTGGCATAGCGGGTTTCGAACATGCTGCGATCAATCGCGCCAGAGCGAACCTTGGCGATTTCATCGTTCGATGGCCATACATCGGCCAGCATCACATCATTGCCATCTTGGTCTTGGCCAAGCGGGGTGGTGGTAATGTCTTCTGTAACCGTGCCTTTCAATGCATAGGCTACAACCAGCGGAGGTGACGCAAGGAAGTTGGCTTGCACATCAGCAGAGACGCGGCCTTCGAAATTGCGGTTACCCGAAAGAACGGACGCCGCGACAATGTCATTGCCATTGATCGCTTTGCTGATCGGCGGCGCCAGCGGGCCGGAGTTACCGATGCAAGTCGTGCAGCCATAGCCAACCAGATCAAAGCCGATCGCGTTCAGATGCGTTTGCAGGCCGGCTTTCTCAAGATAGTCAGTGACCACTTGGCTGCCCGGTGCAAGCGATGTTTTAACCCAAGGCTTAGGCTTCATGCCTTTCTCGGCGGCCTTCTTCGCGACCAAACCTGCGGCAATCAGCACATCATGGTTGGAGGTGTTGGTGCAGCTGGTGATTGCGGCAATAACAACATCGCCGTCGCCAATGTCATGATCCTTGCCATCGACAGCAACACGCTGTGCGGCGTCTTTGCCATAAGTTGTTTTAAGATCACCGTTAAACAGCTCGTCCACCATCGGCAGAGTGACTTTATCTTGCGGACGTTTCGGGCCAGCAAGCGATGCAACAACTGAACCCACATCCAGTGACAATGTGTTGGTGAAGACGGGTTTTTGCGCAGGGTCAAACCACATGCCCTGCTCTTTCGAATAGGCTTCAACCAAAGCGATCTCATCTTCGCTGCGGCCGGTCAGGCGCAGATAATCGAGGGTCTTGTCATCCACACCGAAGAAGCCGCAGGTTGCGCCATACTCCGGTGCCATATTGGCGATTGTCGCACGGTCAGCCAATGTGAGATTGGCGACGCCTTCGCCGTAAAATTCAACGAAGCTGCCAACAACGCCCACTTCGCGCAGCATTTGCACGCAGGTGAGAACGAGGTCGGTTGCGGTAATGCCTTCAGACATTTTGCCGGTCAGCTCAAAACCGACAACTTTCGGGATCAACATAGAGATCGGCTGGCCGAGCATAGCGGCCTCGGCCTCAATCCCGCCAACACCCCAGCCAAGCACGCCAAGGCCGTTGATCATGGTGGTGTGACTGTCAGTGCCAACGCATGTGTCGGGATAAGCGACCAGATTGCCGTCTTGATCCGCGCTGGACCATACGCCCTTGCCGATGTGCTCAAGGTTCACTTGGTGGCAGATGCCTGTGCCCGGAGGAACCGCAGAGAAGTTCTCAAAGCTTTTTGAGCCCCATTTCAGGAAGTCATAACGCTCTGCATTGCGCGCATATTCCAGCTCAACGTTTTTCTCGAAAGCTTTGGGATGGCCAAACTCATCGACCATAACCGAGTGGTCGATCACGAGATTGACCGGCACTTGCGGGTTAATCTTCGCGGTATCACCGCCTAGCTTGCTGATCGCATCGCGCATGGCGGCCAGATCGACAACGCAAGGAACGCCGGTGAAATCTTGCAGCAGCACGCGGGCAGGGCGATACTGAATTTCGCTGCCGGTGGTGGGGTTTTTGGCCCAGTCGGCAATCGCTTGAATGTCATCTGTTGAAACGGTGAAGCCGCCGTCTTCAAAACGCAGCAGATTCTCCAATAGAACCTTCATTGAATTGGGCAGGCGCGACAAATCGCCGAGTTTCTCTGATGCCTTGGCAAAAGAGTAATAGGCGTAATCTTTGCCGCCTACTGTGAGGGTTGAGCGAGTGCCAAGCGTGTCCTGTCCGACCTGCGTCATCGAAGCGTTCCTTTCTGCGGTTTTTACGGGCGGCGCAGCGAGGGTCATCGCGCGCCGAAAACTTGACTGCGCACCTGCGCGAAGGACGGCCTTTGGTCAAGGGGGGGATTGCGGCCTCGTGAAGGCCCCTATGCCGCTATCCACTTGCAATGAAACAGTTTGTAACAATTTTTCTCTGGTTTTTTAGAAGGTTATAGGGTTAATAATTGATCAACGGTGGAACATGGCAGGACGGTTCTTGATTCACGGGGGGAATCAAACGTGACAACAGTGAAATTACAAAGTGATAATGCAGCAGTGCGCGTGCGTGCGGGCGTAGGGATTGCAGGCATGTTCGTAGTGGCGTGTTTCGGTGCGGCATTGTTCTTTACCGCCGAGCAATCACAAGCGGCACAAATGGATATGGCAGGCGGATCATCCACCGGCGCTTCGGCGCAAATCGCACAAGTTTCGCAGGCTCAATAAAGCCCGCTAACTTGTGTATCCCTTCCGCATTTGGTGGGGCCCTTCGGGACTGTCGCAATTTCCTAAAAATTAAGCGCTCAGCCGCTTAAATCGCGGTCTGTTCTGTATGCTCTTGGCTTTTATTTGTTTGGCCGCGCGTTGCAATCCAGCAGCCAATGACGATGAGAACAGCGCCAGCCACCGTGCTCATGCTGATCGTCTCATCAAATAAGAGCCATCCAAACAATGCCGCCCATAAAAAGCCGGTATATTCCACCGGAACCAATATTTGCGCCTCGGCGCGGGCATAGGCCCAGCTTAAAAACAATGCTGCGCCCACGGCCAGAGCGGCCCCTGCGACGATGTCGCCCCATTGCCCAGCCTGCGGAATAACCAAAAGAAACGGCGTTCCGGCAAGCAAAACCAGCATCACAATCCCGTTTTGAAAAGTGCTGACCTCTGCAGGTTTTGCCACCAATGCCTGTTGGCGTTGCAGCACGAGGTTCCATGCATAAAGCACTGCGGATAACAGCAAGGCGGCCAGTCCGATCAGCGCTGCATCGCTCATATTCTCGCGCCCCAAGCGGCCAGCAACAATGATCACAACTCCGCCAAGGCCCAAAAACGCGGCAATTATGGCTTGGCGGCGGATTTTCTCACCCAGCAAAACGGCCGCCAGATAAAGCGCGATCAGCGGCGCAATGAAGGACAGAGCAATTGCTTCGGCCAGAGGCAGGCGCGTTAGGCTAAAGAAAAAACTCCAGCCCATGAACGCCGTGACCACGCCGCGGATCAAATGGATGCGCATCACTTCGCGCGCTGGCCAGCGCCCGCCCGTCAGCTTCCAAATCGGCGCGATCATGCAAAAGCCGATGACGCAGCGCAGGAAATAGGCGCTGAACGCTCCCACGCTCAAAGCGGCGCTTTTCATCACCGCATCCATGCCAGAAAATAGGCCAATGCCGATTACGGTCGCCGCTACGGGTAAGAAGATGCCTTTGTGTTGCACTTATGCAGCCCTAGGCGGCGAATGGCCCAGCGTCACCGCATTTCATGCAAAATTACGCGATAAATTCAGGCACCGTAAAGCTGCGCAGATTGATATTGTGGCAAGAAAGCGGCTATAGTTACCGCACACACTGTTTAATTCAAAGAAAGACCTTTAAATGAAGACCTTAGGGCTGAAGTTGAGTGTTGCATCTCTTGCAATTGGAGCTAGCAGCATGATCGCTAGCACGGCGATGGCACAGCAGGTTGAGACTGAGGCTGTTCTGCCGGTCGGTGCAGAAGCCGCCTCGCAAGGTGATGGTATTCCCCGCGTTGTGCGGGCGCGCTCGATCGCGTCGCGTCAAAATACGGCACAAGCGTCAAGTCAATCTGGCGCGCAAAGCGTCGCAGATGCGTTCCCCGACATGATTTCTAAAGAGGTGGCCCAAACTGCCCCCGCGCCCAAGCCGACGATCCAGGATTGGTCACTGGAAAACACGCAGAAATTGATCGCAGTCATTGAAGGTATTGATGCCGAAGGGCTGTCTTCGCAAGATTATGATCTTCAAGCGCTGAAAACGGCAATGGCCTCTGCGCCTTCGCCAGAGTTGAACGCTCTTGCCAGCAAGAATTTCATTTGGCTGGTCGAAGATATGCGCGATGGCCGCACCCCGATGGAGGCGCGCAAGCAATGGTTCGTCGAGGATCCTGATCGCAACCGCTATCGCACAGTGGACTTGCTAGAAAAAGCTGTCGTCACAGGCAATATCGCCGGAACTTTGCAAAGCATTGCCCCGACCCATCCTGATTATGCGCGGCTGAAAACGGCCCTCGCAGACACACCGGCCACCGACACCAAAAAGCGCAAGCTGATCCGCGCAAATATGGATCGCTGGCGCTGGCTCGCCCGCGATTTGGGCAGCCAGTATTTGATGACGAATGTGCCTGAATATCAGCTGCGCCTGACAGTCAATGATACAATCATCAAAACCTACCGCACAGTGGTGGGCAAACCTGGCCGCACTGCGACCCCGCAGCTCGCTGAAATGGTCAGCGGTGTGGTCTTCAACCCAACATGGACTGTGCCGCAGTCGATTGTGAAAGGCGAAGGCTTGGGCGCCAAAGTGCTCAACAACCCTGCTTGGGCGCGGCGTGCTGGCTATAAAGCCACAAAGCATCCCAGCGGCTGGGTCAGTGTTGTGCAGCAGCCTGGACCGGGCAATTCGCTTGGCCGGATGAAGCTGGAAATGCCGAATAAGCATGCGATCTTCTTCCACGATACGCCTTCGCGCCATCTGTTTAAGAACGCCAATCGCGCCTTGTCGCATGGCTGCATTCGCACCGAGCGCGCGTTGGAACTGGCGATCACCATGGCCATTTTGGGCCAAGGGGCGAGCAAGGATGAAGCGGTGAAAATCGCGACCTCGGGCAAATACACCAAGGTTCCGATTAAGAAGGAAATGCCAGCCTACATCACCTATTTCACGATGGCAACGGACATTGAAGGCAATCTATCGACCTTCAAAGACATCTATAGCCGCGATGCACCTGTGCTCGCTAGTCTGGCAAAACCGCGGGTGCAAAACCGCGCGACAACCAGCGATGAAGAAGTGATCGTGATTGAGAACAACCCGCTAGCAGGCGATTGATTGAGGCTTAGAAACCTCTAGCCGTCTATTGTGGTTTCAAAAACAATATCTCGGCGATAGATCACGCTCACCGGTATCGCATAGGCAAGGACCAATGCGATGGACAATATTGGTGCGTCTGAAAAACTGATCAAGATGCCGTCTAGCAGAAGGGCTGCGCCAATGGCTACGCCCGCGGCTGCCATTGCAAATGCAATCATACCTATTGGACGGGTTAAATGATCGCGCAAAAAGTAAGCGACCGGCGCGCCAATCACTGCCAAAATCACGGCGGTGAAAAGCGTTCCAACCAAGGTTCCAATAAAGAGAACCGCGCTGATTATGATGAGCGTTAAGCCAATGTTCTCCGTGTTCGTTTCAGGTAGGCTCAAAACAGCTGCCGCAAGAACATAGAGGGCCGTAATCGACGAGCCAATAATGCTCGCTTTAAAGGCTGCTGGGAATATCGCTCCGAAAATCAAATGGGCATTGAGGCTTGTCAGCATAAGGTCATGCCTGCCCCGCCGATCGGCTTTTAAAACACGCCGGGATTGTTGCGCTGGGTCACGCTGGGCTCAGCAGGCTTAAGGATCTCCGGCTGCGGCGCCGGTGGCTTAGGCATCGCGTCAAAATTGGGCCGCTGATACACGCTGCCATCTTCTTGCAATCCAAGAGTGTCGGCATAAAGCAAACGCCCGCCGGACAGGTTCAGCAAAGCAATGCGGAACTGTTCCTCACCGAGCGCAAAACAGCCGTTTGAACGGCCAAGCCGGCCCCAGCGCGTGACATGGCTGGGCTCTGCATATTTGGCGCGGTGCATCACGATATAGCGGCGCAAGGCTGCATCATTTGTGCTGTCCAATCCGCCCAAACGCACCGATGTGCCATAGCGTCCGACATACCATTCCCATGTCACATAGGCGCCCTTTGAGGTGGCGTTTGACCCTTCGACATTGGAGTAATTGTTGAGCCAGCCATCATGTTCTGGATCAGAGCCCGTGCCATGGCTGACAAGATAGCTTTTCACCTCTTGGCGTTCCAAATTGACAAAGTGAAAGCGGTTGCGCGCAGAGTGCAGGCCAAAGTCTGCTATGCCGACAATGTCGCGTTTCCAAATTGCCGCGCCGGCTTTGTCGAGCTGCTCTTTCGCTAGCGCGAACAATTTACGGTCACGCAAGGAGCCTGCGCGCGGCTGGGCTGCCAATACAGCTGGCATTGCAGGCACGCTGAGCGCTGCGCCGGTTGCCAATGTGCCTTTTAGAAGATCGCGTCTTTTCATACCGCTGGCATACTAAACCAAGATTGACCTGAGCGTGAACGCAAAATCACGTGTTTTCGTGAATTTTCTTGGCTTTGGCTGCCAATTTGGTCAGATTTTTGGTCGCTCCGACCGCTGCGCCTGCAAATTCGCCCAATATCGCAAGCCGCGTATCGCCGCTTGCTGCCATTTTGGCCATTGTCGGTCCTGTTGCATCCAACCGCGATTTGGTCAGCCAAGCAGCGATTTGCGGGTTTTGTGACCAATTGCCTCGGTTCATCATATTAGTGGCGAAGGAAAGCGGGAAACTGGCGGGCGTGTCTGTCAGCGGGCCGGGAATGGCCAAAGCATTGCGCGCTGCATCATCGGGGAAGTTTGTTTCTAGAAAAGCAGTCAAAGCCGCGCTGAAAGTGACCAATGGCACATGCAAGGGTTGCAGGGTTATCAGGCCGTCTTCAAACAAAGGCTTTTGCCTGCCTTCGCTGACCGAGAAAGGCACGGCGCGCGCGGTGCAATCAATAAACAGGCTGTCCTTGGGTACATCGACGCTGCTGCCATCAAAATGCAGCCTGCCCGGCTCAATTTTTTGAACGCGGCCATTGCGGATCACATTTTTGATCCGGCGCAATTGCTCCACTTCACTTTCGGAAATTACGGCAAAATGGAACATTTCCGGCTCTACATCGGGATCAATCCGCAGATAGTGGCCTTGCTCACCCAGCATGCGCATCATTTCAGCGCCGTCATTGGCAGTCGCGGCTGCTTTTAAATGCGCAATTTGGCTGCCAACCAACCCTTCAAAAAAATCCTCGCCCGGCTGCACGTCTGCACGGTTGATGAGCCAGCTTTCGCGTGGGCGCACCCAGCTTATATTCGATGGATCAACACCGGCGTTGAGCAGCCAAGTGCCCGTGTCCATTGCGGTCTTACCCGCGCCAAGAATGACGTAATGTTCGGGCAGATCATCGCTGCGCTTCCACAGATTGGGAAGTTCGCCTGGGATAGTGCGATCAGCGCCGCCTACCACTTCAAACGAAGGCGTGTGAGTGGATGGAACGCTGGTTTGATAGAATGTTGCATCGACCAATTTGCGGCGGATTTTGATCTGTGTTTCTTCGCCAGAGAGGACGGATTTTACCGTCGCTATATCGCCCTGTTTGCCGGTAAACTCGGCCAAGCGGTGATAATCGACGCGGCCCGTGGGCAGCAGCCGCATATTCATCACTTTTTCGAAATAAGCGGAGACTTCTTGACCGCTGGCGAGCGCGTAAAAACCTGCGTTTGAACCATGTGTGTCAATCTGCTCGCTGGGAAACTCCATCGAATTGACGCCGTAGAATGCGCTCGGCTGATGCAATGCAACGAAGGAATAGGCATCGTTCCAATGCCCGCCCGGCTTTGCATGTTTGTCGACAAAGGTGATGTGGCAATCGGGATCTTCATCAATCAGCGTGTCTGCAAAGGCGAGGCCAACTGCGCCTGCACCAATGATCAGATAATCGGTTTCGTGTTGAGCCACCGTTTGGTACATCCTTGCCGCAAGCTTTAAAGTTTCGACGTCGGAATAGATGAATTGCGAACGCAGGGGAAGCGCAATGGTTGCTAGGATTGGACAGATTGCAGTATATGCGCTCGGCGCTGGCTTGATCGCGGGATGCCAACCCAAAGAACCGCCTGCTGTGTCGCAGCCGCCCATTGCTCAAACGGAGCCTGCGCAAACGGTGCAAAGCGTGCCTTCGCCTGCGCCAAGGCTGGTGATTGTGCCTCCCCCTGCGCCCATGCCAGATGATGCGCTGGCATTTGCACCAACAAGGGTTCTGAGCGAAACAGACGCCGACCGATTGCGCAATAATCAGGGCATGACCTTGCAATGGATCACATGGGATAAGCGCAGCCCCGTTTTGGTCGAGGTCGATGAGCGCGGCGTGTGGATGCTCACATCTGAAATTCGCGGAGATGATGGCGGCGCTTTAAAAGTTGAAGGCTATATCACCGAGATTGGGCGCGATTATTTCCTGCTCGATGGAGAGATCACCATCATGGGCACGCCGCAGGCATCGCGCTTTTGTGACGTCAATAAGAGCTGGCGCTTTGCCGTTACGCAGAACCGCAAATATTACCGCTTACGCGAATTTACGTGGTGCGACAGCTTGACCGATTACATCGACATCTACTTCTAGCGTTTAATATTTCTAGCGCTTTGGCCGGCTATCAGCCGCCCAATACCATCGTGTCGCCTTCGATCTCAACGCGGCCAATTTGCGACAGATAGGATTGGCCCAAAAGAGAAATATCCAGCCCCTCGGGGATAATCACTGCGCGGACATTGCTGCGCGTTAGCCCGTTAATCTCGACCTCGCTTAGTATGGCAGGCACGCCGTAAACCGCGCCGCTGGCACCGGTTCCGATATTGCGCACTTCGCTGTCATCCCAGTCAAGACCGGCGGCGCGCGCGTCATCCCCCGTTAGCGCAATCACGCTTGCACCCGTGTCGACGAGCATGCGCATAGAGGTACCCTCGATCTGGGCATCGGCATAAAAATGCCCATCAAATTCGCGCGTTAGAGCGTGCTCACCGGCATACCAGTCGCCGTTGCCTGAGTGCGCGCCATTGGCAGGGACATAGTGGGTGCCGCGATTGGTGCCGTCCTCGTCAGACGGCATGGCAACGCCCAATCCAAGCGCAATAGCGCCTGCTCCAAATATCAATGTCCGTCCAAGCATAGCGGCCAAGTTTATAGCGTCGGCCTTAAGGCAGGGTAAATTGCGTATTTTCCTGCGCCATCACCAGCATTGAGCGCGCATGGCGGGCAGCAACATCATGCGGATCGCCATACCCTCCGCCAAGCGCCGAGGCGACGGGTATGCCCCGGCTACGCGCCTGTGCAATTACCATTCGGTCGCGCGCTTCTAAGCCTGCGTCAGACAGCGATAAGCGCCCCAATTTATCCTCTAAATGGGGGTCGACACCGGCCTGATAGATGACGAGGCCAGGGGCGAGATCATCCAGCAAAATGGGTAGATGATGCGTTAAAGCGGCCAAATATGCGGCGTCATCGCATGCATCCGGCAAGGCCACATCATGGTCAGATCGCGCTTTTCGAACTGGAAAATTCTTCTCTGCATGCATGGAAAACGTGATGATGTCTTCGCGCCCTGCGGTTAGGCTGGCCGTGCCATCCCCTTGGTGGACATCCAGATCGACAATGAGGATTTTTTGAGCGGCGCTTTCTGCGATCAATCTGTTCGACGCCACTGCCAAATCATTGAAAACACAATATCCCGCGCCTGTGTCATGCAATGCATGGTGGCTGCCAGCGGCAGAATTGGCGGCATAGCCATGCTGCATTGCCAGTTTCGCGGCCATATATGTTCCGCCATTGGTATGAGCGACGCGGCTTGCTATCGCGGCGGTTACGGGGAAGCCAATGCGTCGTTCCTTTTCGCGCGGAACGGTTTGAGTGAAGACTTCCTCGACATAAGTCGGGCAATGCACCGCTTCCAACCATTCACGCGGGCTGGGGTCTGGCGCATGCTGAGTGATTGCTGCGCCAGAGGCATTCAGCGCCTCCATCACAAGGTAATATTTGTCGAATTTGAACGTGCCGCGTGTGGGCTGCGGCGCCATATAATCAGCATGATGAACGACGTGGAGCAGGGCTTTAGTCCCGCGCTATCTCGGTTGTCGCCATCAGTGCGAGTTCTTCATAAATTTCATCTTCGGAGCGTGAGGCAGTGTTGCGCCAGCCTTGTGCCGTTTCGCTATTGAGCACGATGCCATCATAGCTTGTCATAATGACCAAGGGCGTGCCTTCTTGCTTGTCGAAACCAAAGCGGCGGGCGATGTGCTGATTGTGGCCATCACCCGTTTGCGGCATGCCGACATTGACGAAGACAAGCTCAAAACGCTCCGCGATCATGCCGCCAATGTGCGGGGTTGCGGTCCAACCGGCAAAAGCGCGGCTATCATGGCACCAGTTTGCGCCCAGTACGATCAGCACATTTCGCTTGCTTACCTCAGCGCGGGCCAAAGCCTCATCAACGGCGGCGCTCGCATCTATTGTCGCATCGTATAGCCGTGCTTCGGGATAGTCATGGCTGTCGTCTTCATGGGCATCGTCATGGGCAACCCCATCGGCATCCCCATCAGCATCTCCATTGGCATCGCTATGGTCATCACTCGGAGCGTCCGAGGTGTGATCGATACCCTCTTCACGCGCCGCATCATTGGCAAAATCTGCGCCAGAATTGATCCTGACATCGCGCATTATTGCGGAGCGCACTTGCGCCTCGCTGCGGGTTTCAACTTCGGCAAAGTCAGCGCCGGTGGGTGGCGGCGCGAACAGCAGAACCGAGGCTGCGAACATGCTCACTCAGCAGGTTCTTTTGCGGCATGCGGATCAAATGCGGTCGCCTCTCCCGCTTCAATCGAGGCGGCTTTTTCTTCAACCAGTCCGACGATATGGTCGAGCATATCATTGCTTTCGATATGGTGATCGGTCACGCCGGAGAGGTAGACCATATGCTTACCCTTGCCGCCGCCGGTCAGGCCAATATCGGTCTCGCGCGCTTCACCCGGGCCGTTCACAACGCAGCCCAGCACAGACAATGACAGCGGCGTTTTGATATGCTGCAAACGGTCTTCCAATGCCTCAACCGTGCGGATCACATCGAAACCTTGGCGCGAACAGCTG
>CALFEA010000137.1 GCA_937950385.1 uncultured Altererythrobacter sp.
TGCTTCCAACAGCCGTTCCAAAGTCGCCGCTGCATTCAAATAGCGCCGCCGATCCTCCAGATCATCCAAAGTCACCAGCATTTGTGCTGCGGTCAGATCATGCGCGCTCAAAGCCTGCGCCCATAATTGCGCGAGTGCGACTTGCCCGACAGAGGCCGCCGCCTGCGCATCGGCAAGGTTGCTGCGCCCGCCTTTGGGCAAGTTCAAACGGGCTGCCCCTAGCGCAATCGCACCGGAACTGACGATGATGACATGCTGGCCGTTCTCACGCATCCCAGCCACTTCAGAGGCAAGCGAAGCGATCCATTCAGCCCGTGCCTCGCCGCCTTCAACCAATAAAGCGCTGCCCACTTTGATGACAACGCGCGGGGCTGAAATCAGATCATGAAGCGTGCGGATTGTCATGGGTCAAATCGGCGACCACTCATGGCCTTCCTCATGCTCATCCTCGACTTCAACCGCATTGGTTTCTGTGGCGGTTTGATCGGGCAAATAGCCGAGCACTTTATCTAGCAAATGTTCGATACCCATGCCGGTTGCGCCCGATATGGCAAAGACTTCATCCGCGCCGGCGTCGAGCAATTCTTGCGCAAAGCCAGCGACCAATTCCTCATCCGCCAGATCCACTTTATTGAGCGCCACAAGGCACGGCTTATCGGCCAGACCTGCACCATAGGCTGCCAATTCTTCATTGACGGTGTTCATCGCAGAGGCCGGGTCTTCATTGCTGATATCAACCAGATGAATAAGCACACGGCAGCGTTCGATATGGCCAAGGAAACGGTCACCAATCCCTGCGCCATCGGCCGCCCCTTCGATAAGCCCAGGGATATCGGCCAGCACAAATTCGCGGCCCTTGTGATGCACCACGCCCAATTTTGGCACGATGGTGGTGAAGGCATAATGCCCCACTTTTGCGCGCGCATTGGACACTGCATTGATAAAGGTCGATTTGCCCGCATTGGGCAGGCCGAGCAGGCCGACATCGGCGAGCAATTTCAGCCGTAGCCACACCCACATCTCTTGCGCCGGTTCGCCCGGCTGATGCTGGCGCGGGGCGCGGTTGGTGGAGCTTTTGTAAGACGCATTGCCGCGTCCGCCATTGCCGCCCACCAGCATGGTGACCCGCTGGCCGATCTCTGTGAAATCGGCGATGATTTCTTCCTTGTCTTCGGACAAGATTTGCGTGCCAACCGGCACTTTGACGACCAAATCATTGGCCGCGCCGCCGGTTTGATCGCGTCCGCGTCCGTGATTGCCGCGTTTCGCCTTGAAATGCTGCGCATAGCGAAAGTCGATTAGCGTGTTTAGGCCTTGGACGGCTTCGAAAATAATGTCGCCGCCCTTGCCGCCATTACCGCCGTCAGGGCCGCCATATTCGACATATTTCTCACGGCGAAAACTCACCGCGCCGGGGCCGCCTTGGCCTGATTGGATATATATTTTGGCTTGATCGAGGAAATGCATATGCGCCTCCTATGCATTTCCCCGATAAAAAGCGAGGGGTTAGAAGCTGACCGATATACCCGCGATTACGCTGCGCCCTTGGCTCACAAAGCTAAACACCTGCTCATATTCTTCATCGAGCAGATTTTCGGCGCGGGCAAAGGCGCGGATTTTGTCGGTTAGCGCCACTTCGCCATAGAGATTGACCAGCGTGTAATCATCCAATGTCACAGTGACGGGGATGAAGCTGGGATCGGTAAAGGCGGAATCTGTCGCTGCGCCATTGTGGCGAACGGTGAAACCGGCTGAGATGCTGTCATCCGGCATCCTCCAATCCAATGCAGCCGAGGCGATATGCTTGGGCCGGCGCACTTCGCGCGTGCCGTTTTCCTCCGCATCGAGGTAGGAATAGGCCGCGTTCAATGTGAACTGGCCGAGATTTGCGCGCGCTGAGACCTCTACGCCGCGACGCTTGCTGTTCGTGTCGCGATTGTCCGGTGTTGCGATGAATGTGGGGGCGGGAAAGCTGGTGAAGATTTCATTCTTCAGCGTCGCATCGAAATAGGTTGCGGAGATACGCACATCGCCAATGGTTTGATCGACGCCCACTTCCCATTCGGTCGATTTCTCAGGGTTCAAATCCGGATTGCCGATAAATGTGCCATCGAAAAAGCCGAACAGCTCAAAGAAGCCGGGGTTTTTGATACCGGAGCCTGCGGCCGCGCGGATGCGTGTGCTATCGGTCAGATCATAGCCCGCACCCACTTTAAACGTGGTTGCATCATCAAAACGGTTGGAGAAATCGTGGCGGATCGCAGCGTTCAGATCGAGCTCACCAAAACTTCCGCGATATTCGCCGACCAGCCCGATATTGCGGGCGCTGCGAGTGCCGGTAAAGGCAAAGCCGAACGGATCGCGATTGCGATATTCCTCACGTTCGAGGTCTGCCGCGAAGGTTAGATTATGCTCAGGGCTTAGATCAAACGAGCTAACATAAGAGCCTTTCAGACGCTGGCCCTTGCTGCCTGAAGTACGTCCAAATGGCCCGAAAGTATCGCGGGTAATGTCGGCAATTTGCGCGGAGAGATCATGGGTCCATTGGCCATCTAGCGTTTCAAGGCGCGCGCCCACGAGCGCGTAAGTGGCTTCGTTTTCATATGTGGTTTCGGGGCTGTCGATGACAAAACCAAGCGTTGGTGAGGCGGGGTTGAAATCCTGATCGTTGAAGTCGCCTTTGGTGGTGATGAAGCGGCCAGCGGCGCGGAAAGAGAGCGTGTCTGTTGCCGCCACTTCGCCTTTGCCTGACAATGTGTAGCTGTCGCGGCCAATGTCGCGCGCGCCGCCTATGGCATTGGGCGTGCCGTCGGTGCTGACAACAGTGGCGCTAAGCGCGAGATTGCTAGCATAATCGCCGATGCCAACGCGTGCAGAACCATTGATTGTGCCGAAGCTGCCCGCTTCCAAACGCGCAGATAAGCCGCTGCGCTCATTGCCAGAAGCGCTGCGATAAGCGACCACGCCGCCGATGGCATCGGAGCCGTAAAGAGCGGATTGCGGTCCGCGCAATACTTCCAAACTCGATCCTATTTCGGCCTGCAAAGTGCCAAGATCAAATTCCCCACCAAAGGGATCGGAAACTTCGATACCATCGACCATAACGAGGACATGATTACCCTCTGACCCGCGCAAACGGATTTGGGTTTGACCGGCCGTGGCAGCAACAGCCACGCCGGGAACATCGCGCAGAATATCGGCAATGTCACGGGTTTGGCGTTGTTCGATATCTTCAGGATCAATGAAAGACGGCGAGCCGGTGTAGTTGCGCAGAAAGTAAGTTTGGTCAGATCGACTGGCAGAGACAATAATCGGGATTCGGTTATCCGCACTATCTGCATCTTCGATCACAAGCGTACCGTAGACAGTCTGCTGCGCCACAGCAGCCCCGCTCCAGCTAGACGCCAACACAGCAGCAGTGCTGCTCAACAATAATTTTTTCACGTGAATTCCTTTTCGTACCGAGCGGGCAGGCCACGCGGCGCAAACCGCACGGCCCAGTTAATCGCCGCTCAGACGAAATGTTCGCGCTGGATCAATCCTAGAACCACAGCAAGAGCGACACAGGCCGGTCGGTCTCCTGGCTTGCGGATCAACGCTATTGCCCCCTCACCTTCCCGGATGAAATATCCAGTGGCTGCACCCCTTTTTCAAAGGACGCACGAGAGCAAAGCTCACCGCTCACAGTTGCAAGGACAGCTGCGGTTTTTAACCGCATTCCCGTTACCGGCGTGTAATGTACCGCGCAGACTACCAGCCTGCGCTGCACCAAATTTCCCTATTGTCACTCGCGCACAATAGCAAGCACGGTGGCCCGCTCTTAGCCGCCTTCTTTGTCAGAAGACCCCACGGGCTGAGCCACAGGCTGCGACACAAAAGTCGGCCCGCTGTTTGTGACCGTGGGCTGCACCTGCGCCGGTGGAGGCGCATATTTCGCATCCCATGCTGCAACATCTGCGCGATATTGCTCATAGCTATTGTAGAAACGCCCAAACACGCCTTCCATGCGCGGCAAAGCGGTTGCGACAAAGCTGGAAAGCTCGCCGCGCGGCACGGCGACCAAATCGCGGCTAACCGCCAATGCTTCGTCACAAAACGCCGGCAATGCTGGCGGCAATGCGAAATAATTATAGACCTTGGTCTGATAGCTATCTTGAACATTGCGCCCTTCGCGGCGGCCATGTTTGGCCCGGTATTCGCGCGTCAAAGCATCATTCGCACTGGCCAGCTCGCGCTTATGCGTTGTGAGGAAAGCGCCGTAATTCTCAACCAGGCCGATGTGCCGAGTGCTGCGGCAATTAAGCGCCGCCACATTGAGGCCAGAGCGCATATTCCACAGCTGCTGGGTCGGGGAAATGCCAGTGTTCACCGTGACCCGCTGGCCATCGATACCCATTGGCGGAACAGTCATATTCAAGCTGGCACCGCCTGGAGGGGTTGGACGCGCAGGGATCACTTCAACCGGCGGCGGAGGAGGCGGTGGCGGAGGAGGAGGAGGTGCCGGTGTTGCACAGGCGGCCAACACCGCAATGCCCAAACCAATAGTCGCGAATTTCAATCCCGCTGCAGCGCGTGCGCCCGTGCTGGTTGTTTCCTCAAATGCCATAATTCTTCCCGTATTCCTCATCCGAAAGGCATGGTGCACGCACTCGCCTTTCCCCAAACTGAAGGGTCATAATCAATATGCGTGGTTAGCCGCTCATTTTACAAATGCAAATGCCCGGAGCGTTTTTACGGCCCCGGGCATCGATAAAGCGTTGTTGCAGCGCGTTTTAAACCCGCGCCGCTTTGGATGTTTTGTGGACTAGTCTTGTGAACCCATAAAGCTGAGCAGGAACTGGAACATGTTGATGAAGTCCAGATAGAGGCTCAGAGCGCCCAAGATAACGGCTTTGCCAGCAAAGTCCGTACCGCGCAGATAGGCATATTCGCGCTTAAGGCGCTGCGTATCATAGGCGGTGAGACCAGCAAAGATCAGCACGCCGATGAAGCTGATTGCATACATCAACGGCCCTGATTGCAGCCACAAGTTAAGCACCATTGCAACGATCAGGCCGATAACGCCCATGATCAAGAAGCTGCCCATGCCGGACAGATCCTTTTTCGTGGTGTAGCCAAACAGGCTAAGGCCAGCAAAAGCTGCTGCCGTTGCAAAGAACGTCGTTGCGATTGATCCGCCCGTGTAACGCAGGAACAAAGTCGATAGGGACAGCCCCATCAGGATCGCAAAGCCCCAGAACATCATCTGAAGCGTGGCTTGGTTAAACTTGTTCCGGCCAAAGCTCATCGCAAACACAATCGCGAGCGGCGACAATGCGATCAGCCACATAATCGGCCCGCTTGCAAATTGCATTGCCAAGCCCGAACGGAATGTCAGCAGCGAAACAACCGCTGTCAGCAAAATGCCGGAGACCATATAATTGTAAATCGAGAGCATATGCTTACGCAGACCCTCGTCAAAGGTGACGCCGCTCGACAGCTCGTCGCTGGTGCGCGGAACCGAGCCAAAGCCCTGCTGCGAACGGGAATTTTCGTTCCAATCAGCCATGGTGGATATCTCTCCAAATAGTGTTGTGGACGCAATTGTCGCGCCCTTCTCTAGTAATATCGGGATTTTCTAGCGATTTTTCAAGCAAAACCGGTCAAAAATCGGCCAAAATCGACATGCAAAATACGCATGCATTTAACCGTGCTTACGCGCCTGCTTGGCCAAATCGCTGCCTTTTTGGGCGGTTGCCTCCAAGGTTTTGGTTAACAGTGTTTTGAGGGCCTGCCCTTCATCCAACACATTGAGGCCTTCGCGCGTCATTCCGCCGGGGCTCGCCACACGGGTGGCCAATTGATCCGGCGTGAACTCAGATGCGGCCGCCAATGCGCCTGCGCCATTGACCATTTGCACAGCAATACGCTGGGCCTGTTCGGGCGGCAGGCCAAGCTCAGTGGCCGCAGCCGCCATTGCATCGATAAAGCGAAAGACAAAGCCCGGGCCTGATCCGCCAAGCGCAGTGACGAGATCGAACTGCGCTTCGTCCGCAATCCATTCCGCGCTGCCCAATCGCTCAGCCAGATCGGTGACGAAGGCGCGCTGCTCTGCGCTTATATTGGCGGATACCAAGGCATTGGGCGATTTGCCCAGAGCCACAGCCAGATTTGGCATAAAGCGCACAGTGCATCCTGCATTTGGGAAAGCTTGATCTATTGTCGCGCAATTGGCTCCTGCAAGCACCGACAGCACGCTGGTTTGCGGCCCAACACAGCTCTGCATATTCGGGGCAATATCGCTGAGCATATAGGGCTTGAAACCCAAAACCACGGCGTCAAAAGGTCGGTCTGGCACGGCGTCTGTGAAAACCGTCCCTTGCGGAACGGGTTTGGGACGCGGATTGAAAATGGTGATCTGCGCCGGATCAATGCCCGATGCGATCCAGCCCTCCACCATTGCAGAGGTCATATTGCCATAGCCGTAGATTAGAATTTCGCGCGACATCCTGCACTCCTTTGCCGGTCGCATTATCGCGCCTGCTTAAAAAGCGAAACCTCTAGGCCTCGCCCGCAGCATCCACCATTGCGCTGGTCAATGCATCGCGCGGGCTTTTGTCGCCCCACAGCACAAATTGAAACGCTGGATAGAACCGGTCGCATTCATCAATCGCGGTTTCGACAACAGCTTGCGCATGATCTAGTGAAAGCGTGCCTTCACCCCCAATCATCGCGCCGTGACGATAAAGCAGGACATCACCGCTCGACCAAATGTCGAAATGCCCGAGCCATATTTGCTCATTGATGAGCGATAGCAGTTCGTAAGTCGCCGCGCGTTTGGTCTCGCTGAGATGTATCTCAGGAAAGCACATCAATTGCAGGACTTTGTCCTCTGGCCGCCAAATGCCGCGCAGCTGATATTTGGACCAGCTTCCCTGCACCTCGCTGGTGACTTCACCATGGGGGGTAACCTCGCACGGCCAGCCCCGCGCCTCGAACAAGGCCGCCAGCATTTCCACCGGCGCAGCGGTCTCTTCGTCGAAATATGTCTCTTGGACGGGGTTCATTTAAGGGGGGTCCTGATCACCATGTCTGGTGGAATGCCTTGCCCACCCTTTGCTTGGCAATGGCTCAGCGATCAGCGGCTGGGGAGAACGAATATGGTCTGTTCAAAGCCTGTGCACAGAAGGCTGTGGATTAGAGATAGTTCACTTTATTTCAGTGACTTCTTTACCCTCTGGGCTGGTGAAGGCAAAGCTGTCGATGCCCTTTTCCTTCAATGCCGTGACCAAGGCTTGTGCAGCCTTTGACGAGGCAACAGGTCCAGCCACTAAGCGATTGGTTTCGCCCCATTCAGCGGTATATCCAGAGTAATCTTCCAGCAGATCACCTGCTTTTCGCGCGATCCGGCGATAGTCAAATTTCAGCGCAGACCGATCCTTGCCTGTCGCGATTTGCACCCAATAACGCTTGGGATTGGCGGGTTCAGCCGGTTTTGATTCGGCCTCAGGCTTAACTTCAGGCTCAGGCGCTTCTTCAACTTCGCGTTTCACGGTGATCGCGGAGATATCGACCGCCCCTGCTGCCGGTGCAACCGATGTGCGTCCCTCGCTCGCGAAATCAGCAAAGGCATCGGCAACGCGTTTGCGCGGTTCTGGGACGGTTTGAACAATGGGTGTTGTGGCTTGGCTAGCCGCTGTTTGCGGTTCTGCTGGTAGGATAGAAGCTGGCACCGCTGAAGCGCTGGTCGTGGCCGCTGCAAGCTGAGGGCTTGATGTGGCCGGGCTTGACAGCGTTTGGGCCTGCGGACTGCGAACCTTATCGATAGTTTCCGACAATCTGCTCAAATCAAACGACGTCGCACTGGGCGCGGGCTTGGGAATGGCCAATGCGCCGTCTGCGCCAGTCGGCGCGATTACATTGGCGCTTTCAGCAATTGCCCCTTCATTTGAAGCAATTTGTGCTGTGCTAGCGGACAGAGCAGGCGCCTCTTCAACTTGCTGCTCAACCGGATTGGAGACAAAAGTCGTGATTGATGGCGTGGCGGCGGCGGGCTGTGTCGCGGCAGCCAGGCTCGCACTTGGAGCGGCGGCACTTAAAGTGGCGGCATTTGAAGCGACCGTGCTCGGCGTGGCGTCAGCTGCCATCGCGGTTGCAGGCGCCACAGGATCGAGCGCAGCTTCTGCAATTGCAGGCAGTTCGCCCGTGCTCTGACCGGAATTCGTAGATCGGCCCGGACTGCTCGTTGCAGCAACCGACGGCGCGGCCGGTGCCGCAATTGCGGGCGCAGCAGCAGGCGCAACTGAAGCAGTAGTCGCGGCAGTAGAAGGGCTCGCGGCTGCAGCAAGACTGCTGCCAGCCCCCGTTCTATCTGGACGCCGCCTGCGCGGATCTGTGGTCGCTCTGCCCAACGGCGTGCCTTGCGGAGCAAGCCGAGTGTCTGCGCCTGCAACCGAGGTCGAGCCGGAATATTGAGCGATCCTAGGATCATCACGGCCAATTTCCGCAGCCTTGGGGAAAATACCAAGGTTCGCCGCTGCCGCCTGCTGCGACTTCGTCAAACGCGGCATAAATTCAAAATAGGGTGCCATTCGCGAAGCCAAATCGCGCGGCATAACCGCATCTGCAATGGCATTGGCCTCGCCAACCTCACCCAAAATCGCCAAGCCGAACGCACGCGCGCGGAATGCTGCGAAATCGCGCTGCGCCACAAGCGGCTTCAGGATGATTTCAAAGTCTTCTTTATTGCCAGCAATGGCATGGCTGATCGCAAGACGCCGCTGCACTTGCGATCCGGCCCCGCGCTGCATCGCCACCAAATAGCTCGCCTGCGCCTCTGCATTATTGCCGACCAAATCAAACGCAAGCCCGCGTTCAGCCGCGACAGCATCCGATGATGCACCGGCTGCCTCAGCCTCAGAGAATAAACGCAAAGCTTCGATCGGGCGATCAGAACGCAAAAAGACCGCAGCAATACCCATTTTAACAGCGGGGTCATTGGGTGAAAGATCTTGCGCACGGCCAAAAAAGCCCATCGCAGCTTCTAAATCACCAAGAGCAAGTGCCGCTTTGCCTGCATCCGTCAGCGCCGAAAGATTGCGCGAATTGCGCGAAAGCCTGCGCAAAGCGGTGTTTAAACGCGCCTCATCGGCAGACGGCAGCGGCTGCACAATTTCGCGCGAGACCGAGCTCTCACTACGCGCTGAGTTTTGCGCAAACGCTGGAGCCGCAGCAAGCATGCCGAGCGCCGCTGTGCCCAATACGCCTGCAATCAATGCATTATGGGAGATCTGCCGTTTCATCACTGACGCCTACCTAACCTGCAAAACGCAAAGCACTAGTGCCCGCCATATGAATGCACGGCGAATGGAGCGAAAATGCGGGCAAAGCCCAGTTGCGTACCAATATTATTGGTTGTTTTGACGCCCAAGGAAGCGCGGAATGCTGAGTGATGAGCCTTCGCCCTCATCGTCATCGCCGTCTTCATCATCACTATCGGATTTATCATCCTTGCCCGAACCGCGCGACAGATTGGCCATGCGTTCAAACAAAGTGCTACCGCCGGCTGCTGCACCGCCCGCTGCCGCGCCGCCAGCCGTGCCCGCTTGCGCAGGCGCTGCGGGAGCAGGTGCGGGTTGCGCAGCAGGAGCCGGAGCCGGTTCAGCCGCAGTTTCGGCCGGATCAGGCTCATCTTCAGCAGTTTTCACACCGCCCAAAAGCCCGCGCCGCCGTCCACTGATCTTTGGCTGAACGGCCGCATCATCTTCGTCTTCTGCGGCCTCATCTTCGTTGATGGCCTCACCTGAAGTCAGTTCAAACGCATCATCTTGTGATGCATCGCCATCATCTTCAGCATCACGAAGCCCCGCCAATGGATCAACGATCGCATCAACATCATCGTCTTCGCCATCAGCGCCGTCACCAGCCTGCAAACCGCTCAAATCAAGCGGAGCTGCAGCGGGGATATCCTCATCATCGGAACCATCAAAGTCCGTATCGCCAAAGGTGCTTTCGGCCGCATCAGTGCTATCTGCATCAAGGGAGCCTGACAGTTCAAGCGGATCAGCGGCCGCGCCATCATCACCGTCAGAAAAGCCGATTACGGGCTTCTTGGGTGCGCGGTTGCTGGAAAGTGAAACTGGCGCCGCATCATTGCCAACCGAGCCTTCTGCGCCAGGCTCAATACCTGTTGCCACAACCGAAACGCGAATTTTGCCATCGAGATCGGGGTTAAACGCCGAGCCCCAAATGATGTTCGCATCTTCGTCGACCAGCTCGCGAATATGATTCGCTGCCTCGTCCACTTCGAGCAATTTCATATCTTCGCCGCCGATGATCGAGATGATCACCCCTTTGGCGCCCTGCATCGAAACACCGTCGAGCAATGGGTTGGCAATTGCGAGCTCGGCTGCATCCAATGCGCGGGTCTCGCCCTCGGCCTGACCTGTGCCCATCATCGCTTTGCCCATTTCGCTCATCACAGAGCGTACATCGGCAAAATCGAGATTGATGAGGCCCGGCATCACCATCAAATCCGTGATCGAACGAACACCTTGCTGCAGCACTTCGTCGGCCAGCTGGAAGGCTTCTTTGAAAGTGGTCTCAGGCTTGGCAACCAAGAACAGGTTCTGGTTGGGAATGACAATTAGCGTGTCGACATGCTTTTGCAGCTCATCAATTCCGGCCTCGGCCGCACGCATCCGGCGTGTGCCTTCGAACAGGAACGGCTTGGTCACAACGCCAACGGTCAGAACGCCGCGTGCACGGGCCGCCTCTGCGATAACCGGTGCAGCGCCAGTGCCTGTGCCGCCGCCCATACCAGCTGCGATAAAGACCATGTTGACGCCGTCGAGAGCGTCTTCCAATTCCTTGACGGTTTCTTCAGCTGCTGCGCGCCCAACCTCTGGACGAGCCCCTGCCCCCAGACCGCCGGTGATATCTGGGCCAAGCTGGATCCGCTTTTCCGCGAGCGAAGTGCTCAGCGCCTGCGCATCCGTGTTTGCCGCGATGAAATCAACGCCTTCGATTTCGGACTCGATCATATTCGCAATGGCGTTGCCGCCCGCGCCGCCAATACCGATGACTGTGATTTTAGGGCGCAGATCGTCAGTCGATGCGGGTCCAATATTGATGCTCATTACCTATGTCCTCCGGCGCGGTTGAACCCGCTATATTCCGATATGATTAACTGTGACACAAAGGCCATGCTCCGTAGATAGGGGGTAACCCCTTATCCACAGTGGCTTTTGCTTGAAATTTAAGCCTTTTGCGGCTTTTGAGGCTGTCATATCAGAAATACTCTTTGAGAGCTCTGAACAAACGCCCCACTGTTTGCGACTTATTGTAACGATTTGTTACGGTTGAATTTGAGCGGATCGCCCGAATATCAATCGGATCATCAGAGGCATAGAGGCACAGCCCGGCCAATGTTGCAAAGCCTGGCGAGGAATGCGCCTCCGGCAGACCTTTCAGCGTTGGCGGACGGCCTATGCGCACTGGCATGCCGAGCGCGCCTTGCGTGAAATCAGCAAGACCGTCTAGCTCGGCTCCGCCGCCCGTCAGCACCACTTGTCCGCCGGTTGCCCCGCTAAAGCCCATGCCTTTCAATGCGCGGCCAATCTCATCGGTAAGCGCAGAGGTTTGCTGCGTGACGACAGAGACAAGTTCAGCGCGCGCAATGCGGTTTTTCTCATCCGCGCCGCGAGCATGCGGCCCTGCGCTATCGCTTAATTCTTCATTGGGGCCATTTACGGGGATCATCTCGCGGTGATCACTGGGCGAAGCTATCGCAGAACCCGACACGCATTTCAGCCGCTCTGCTTGAAAACGCCGAATGCCGAAAGTGCTGGCAATTGCATCGGTAATGTCGCCTGATCCCATGGGAACTGCGACCAGACCCAGCAACATGCCGCCTGCATAAACGCCAATATTGGTAACATCGCCGCCAATCTCTACCAGCGCGACGCCCAAATCGCGTTCCTCTTGGCTGAGGCAAGCATGCCCCGCGGCCAGCGGCGTTGCCACCACCGCCTCCACATCCAAATGCGCGTTTTGCACGGCTTCGGTGAGATTGCGCACTGGCGCGCCATCGGCCAGCATGACGTGAATATCAACACCGAGCCTTTCGGCATGCAGCCCCTTGGGATTGGCGACGCCATGCGCCCCGTCGAGCGTGTAATGCGCAGGCTGGGCATGCAGCACCATGCGGCCATCAGGCTGGATCGTTTCTCGGGCAGAGACAAGCAATTGCTCAATATCCTCTTCCTCGATCCGGCGGCCGCCTATTTCAATTTCAACCTTGGACACTTGGCTGCGCAGACCCGCGCCAGAGCAACCAATCCACACGCCTTGCACATTCACACTGGCGTTTTTCTCAGCCCGCTCCACCGCGTCGCGAATGGCATAAGTCGCTGCAGGCATATCAGTGATATAGCCGCGCTTAATCCCTTGGCTGGCGCGGTGGCCAGAGCCCAACACTTGCAATTGACCGCCCTCTGTCAGGCCCATGATCATCGCAGATATGCGAAAAGAACCCGCATTCACGGCGGCAAAAACTTTGCTGAGACGGTCGGCTGGTTTACCGCTAGCCATTATTTGCTTCCATCCTGATTGAGCACTTTATCCGCGCGCCCAGGTATCCGCATATAGACACGCGGAGGCGCACGCATATCAAAGGTTGCGACTTTTCCGCCGAGCAGACGGTTCTGTCCGTCGAGCCGTGCAAAACTAACGAGAGCCTTAGCCGAAGCATCGGCCCCTTGCGGCAGGGCGAGCACTTGGCCCGATTTGAAAAGCAAATTCCAACGCCGATTGCCGACCCATTCCGCGCCCTTGATCTGCGGCTGCAAGGCGGGTGCTGCGGCCATTAATCGGTCGAGCCCGCCAACAACGCGGCTGGCACCGGCACCGGATATGACCAGCATATTCGCAGCGGCTTGCTCGGAGATAGGCTCAAGCTCAACCCCTTCTGCATCGATCAACATCAGCCGGTCGGGCCTTTTCAGAACGGCATGGGGCACGCGCTCCACAATATCGATGGCGATCGTTTGCGGAAGCTGGGTGGAGACACGGGCATCCTTCACCCATGACAATGCGAGAAGGCGCGTGCGAATTTCATGCAGGTCCACCAGCGGCATTGGCGTTGCGGCATTGCGCTCTTTCCAGACCGTATCGTAAACCTTCTGATCATTCATCCTGTTTGCGCCGCTGACGCGAACGCGGCGGACTTCAAACCCTGCATCAGAGGCCAGCCCTGCGACCTGTGCCTGCGCCATGGCGGGAATGCCCGCTAGGCTGGCGATGAACCATGCAAGCGCAACCGCGCCGCCCAAAATAATCGCCAAGAAAATCCGGTGCAATTGCTCCTCGGTAAAGGGAAGCAAGGCCATTGCGCCATCGAAGAAACCTGATGTCTTGGCCTTAGCGCGGCGCGCTGTTTTGGCGCGGCTATTGGCTTTTGCTGCGCGCCGAACGCCTTTGCCGCTGCGTTTAATTTGAGCCATTCTTGCCTCCATCAAACCGGCGCAGCGCGTCTGCGATAATCGCCTCAACCAAAGATGGGTAATCCATACCCTTTTGCGCCGCCTGCTCCGGCACGAGCGAAAGCGGCGTCATGCCCGGCTGCGTATTGGTTTCCAGCACGAAAAGCCCGGCTTGGCCCTGCTCATCATCCCAGCGGTAATCGGTCCGGCTCGTGCCTTTACAACCCAATATCTGATGCGCGCGAATGGCATAGGCCTCGCACAGAGCGGCAATTTCTGTGGGGATGTCAGCGGGACAGATATGGTCTGTCATCCCGTCTGTATATTTGTTCTCATAATCGTAAAAACCGTTCTTCACGATTAGCTCGGTAACGCCCATGGCTTGCGGCCCATCGGCGGTATCCAAAACAGCCGTGGTCATTTCGCGTCCCTTGATAAAGGGTTCTGCGAGCAATTCAGAAAATTCCAGCCATGGCCCCTTTGCAGTGCGCGCAATCGGATTGCCATAATTGCTCTCATCAGTGACGATAGCAACACCAACCGATGATCCCTCATTCACAGGTTTGAGCACATAAGGGCGCGGCAAAGGATCACCTTCATGCAATTCTTCGCTGGTCACAATGCGCCCGCCGGGCATGGGAATACCCGCTGGTACTAGCGCCTGCTTGGTCAGTTCTTTGTCGATCGCAATGACAGAGGTCGCAAGACCGGAATGGGTATAGGGAATACCCATTAGATCGAGCATGCCCTGCACTGTGCCATCTTCGCCCGGCACGCCGTGTAGCGCGTTGAACACAACATCGGGCTTTGCCTCAGCAATCCGCAAAGCGACATCACGGTCCATATCAATCCGCGTGACTTTGTGACCCTTGCTTTCAAGCGCATCAGCAACGCCATTTCCCGACATGAGTGAGACTTCGCGCTCATTCGCCCAGCCGCCCATCAGGACGGCAATGTGAAGATTTTCTGGAAGCTCGCTCATTTGCGCCCTACCCGCTGAATTTCCCATTCCAGCTCTACGCCGGATTTTGCTTTCACTCGCTTGCGCACTTCTTCGCCTAGGCCCTCAATATCGGCGCTGGTCGCGCCGCCTGTGTTGATCATGAAATTGGTGTGTTTTTCGCTGACTTGCGCGCCGCCAATGGTCAGCCCGCGGCATCCTGCCTCATCGACCAATTGCCAAGCCTTGCCGCCATCTGGGTTTTTGAAAGTCGAACCGCCAGTTTTACTCCGCAATGGCTGAGAGGCCTC
>CALFEA010000138.1 GCA_937950385.1 uncultured Altererythrobacter sp.
TCTTTACGCCAAACTGCTCCAACGCGCCCGCCAAATTGTCTGAACCTTTTCGTGAATGGAAATTTCCGGTTAGCACGATGACCTTGCGGTGGCGGCCAGTCTGTAACTTTTCGGAAATACGTTGTGCCGCGCTTTCGTAAAATGTTGGCTGCTGTGCTGATCGCGTGTCTATCAAAAGCACTTCATTGCCAAATCGCTCGGCATTGTTCCTTAAGCGGCAGAGCATATCGAGCATTGCTTCGCTGCTCTTTCCATGTGCTCGACGTCGCTCCCAACTTGGGCTGAAATGTGTTGGAGGACAGGTCATCCCAGCACTATCGGCTTTTAGTTCGAGCGCGAACAGAACCTGCGGGCCAAGCTCGTCTGATAGATCGGCGACAATCTTCGGTATTTCTTTGGTGCCATGCAATTCGCCGATTACGATTACATCGTGGCGCGATAGGTCTTCATCGAATTGCTGACCAAGCAATGTTGAAGGAAAAGTCGGTTGCTTTTCCATCGGGGCTTTAGACGCGCAGCCAATAAAAAAAGCAGAAGCTAGAAGCGATATAAAGATTGTTCTCATCATCACTAATTAGCGCGCATTAATCAAAAATCCCAAGCGATGCCTTCGCGTTCCCAATCGCCATAGCGAGTAGGGGACAGCGCGCGCGGCTCATCCTTCATCGGGTCAACCGCCTTGGGCTGCGGCACGGGATCATTGGTCCAATGAGCGGGCTTCTTGAATGCTTCAGGGCGTTTGGTGGATCTTTCCGTCATGCCCATAGACATGGGAGCACTGGCGCGATCATTCAACCCTGTCTAAGGCGCTAATCCATATGGCTCAAACTCCCGGATTATACGCGCGCCAAGGCGCTTTGAAATTGGTCGATGCAGTGATGCGGCGCGGCGAGACGATGGAGCAGGCAGAGGGGCCTGCGCTCGGCAATATTCGAAAACCCGCCGACAAGGCGCTCGCGCGGGCATTGGCGGCGGAAAGCTTGCGCTGGTTGGCCGATTTGGATGCGCTGATCGATAGCGCGACCAAGAATGTGCTTCCCGAAGATGCGAAGCCGCGCGCCGTATTGCGCCTGATGCTGGCGGGTTGGCTGCGCCTGCACACCCCGCCCCATGCGGTGATCGCAACATGCTTGCCGCTGTTATCGGGCGGGCCGAGACGCTTGGCGCATGGCGTGTTTTCTACCCTGCACAAGCGCGATGTGAAATTGCCTGACGCGCCTACTATGCCGGAGCGCGCTTTGGAACGTTGGGGTGAGGAGCGCGCAGCAGGGATTGCCGCTGGTTTAGCCCAGCCGCCTGAGCTTGATCTGGCCCTGCGCGAGCCCGATGACACCGCGCAGTGGCAGGCAAAATTGGGCGGTGTGTCGCTTGCGCCCGGCCATGTGCGTGTGCCGCGCGGCTCGGCAACTCAAACCCTCGACGGCTTTGATGAAGGCGCATGGTGGGTGCAAGATCTTGCCGCGCAAATCCCCGCTAGCATGCTGGGCGCAGGCGCAGATAAAAACGCGCTCGACCTATGCGCCGCGCCGGGCGGTAAGACGCTGGCACTGGCGGCCAATGGCTGGAGGGTCACCGCGCTCGATATGTCGAAGCGGCGGCTGCAATTGCTCAAAGACAATTTGAAGCGCACGGGCCTAAAAGCTTCACCCATTCGCGCCGATGCGCTTGTCTGGGAGCCTAAGCATCAGTTTGACGCGATATTGCTGGATGCGCCCTGCACAGCCACGGGCACATGCCGCCGCCATCCCGATGTTCTACACCGCGTTGGCGGGCGCCAGATCGAGGAGCTAACCTCGCTGCAAATGGGCCTGATTGAGAGCGCCGCAGACTGGCTGAAGCCGGGCGGCACGATGGTCTATGCCGTGTGTTCGCTAGAGCCGGAAGAAGGCGAAGAACAGGCCGTTCGCGCCTCGAAACTGGACAGCTTGGAACCCATGCCCATAACAGCAGATGAGCTTCCCGCAGGCCTTCAGCCCACACCAGAAGGGTGGGTCCGCACCCATCCGGGAATGCTGGCCGAACATGGCGGGCTCGACGGGTTCTTCATCGCGCGCTTTACCAAAAAGAATGCCGCTTAACTCTGCGCGAGACCGCCGTTTGCCAGCCGCCTCTACCAGCGCAATATTGTCGCTGCACAAGACTTACCCAATTGGCTGAATGTCAGGCAAGTTTGGCCGTCTGTCTGCTGCGTGACTGTAATATCAATCGACGTACCCAATTCGATATAGCGGTGCATATCCATCTCACCAAACTGGATTTGAAGCTCAGGATCTTCCGTGCACAAACAGGCCGCCTGCCTGCTCAGCTCGGCCAAATGCGGAGCGTTCACATGGTCGCCTGACCCGCTGAAAAAGGGGTGACCGGGCATCAAGCCGTTCTGCTTGGTGACAAGAGCCGCTGTTCGCAATGCTCCACCGGCCTTGCTTAAAGGCGCGATCAAAGGCGGCTCTGCTTCTGATAGGCCGAGCATGTCGCGGCTGGCATAGGTGGACTCAGCTGGCGGCGCAGCGACCTTCAATGCGTCCGACTTTGATCCCTTGCGCCACTCTTCAAAATTGCGATTGCGGAATATGACGCCCTTGCCCGTGAGATCGGCAATCAAACGGTCTGATGCGTCATAAAGCGCAATCGAAAACTCAAGCTTGTCTTCATCTTTGGATGGCCAAAACACGCCGCGCACAGCTTGGCCTGCATCCTTGTCACCCAATTGCCAACGCGTCCAAGTGAGCGCGCTCCACTTGTCATCATCGCGGGCTTGCAATGCTTGAGTGGCGCCAACACTGGTCCAGAAATTTTGCGTTTGAATGACCAGCGGATGCTGGGGCGGCAAGGCCAGCCACGGCCATTCGCCTTGATCCTGCGAGCAGGCAAAATGCACCGATCCATCCGATTGAACCTGCGTATTGCTTGTGTAACTGCGGGTGAGTTTAGGCATGAATTTGCTTTGGATCAGCCCTTCACGCGCCCGCCTTTACTTTCGCTGCATAACTCTTGCGCAATTTTGCAAGCTTTGGCGGGATTGTTGCAAGGCAATAGGGATTGCGCTGGCCGTCACCTTCCCAATATTCCTGATGGTAATCCTCTGCCGGATACCATGTCGCGGGCCCTTCAATCGTGGTGACCGCTGTGCCGTCATTGTCCGTATTCCAGCGAGAAATCGCTGCCTGAGCTTCGGCTGATTGTCCTTCACCATCGACAAAGATCGCGCTGCGATATTGCGTGCCGACATCATTACCCTGCCGGTTCAATTGGGTCGGATCATGCGTGCCGAGGAATACATCATACAGCTCTGCAAGGCTGATCGCATGGGGATCGAATGTGACGCGGATCGCTTCTGCATGGCCGGTGGCCCCGGTGCAAATCGCTTTATAGGTCGGGTCCGGTGTGTCGCCGCCAATATAGCCCGATTCCACTTTGCTGACGCCGACAACATCATTGAACACCGCCTCGGTGCACCAAAAACATCCGCCGGCAATGATGGCTTGTTCGTATTCGCTCGCGCCGCTTGTCATTCGTCCATTCTCCTATGTTACCCATCAGATAGGAACCCGCAGCCCACTTGTCATCGGGGCGTCATGGCCTATTAGCATGGCAGACGGGAAAAATTAGAGGATATAAAACCGATGAAAACTGCAATTTACGCACTTGCTGGCGCTGCAGCGCTCGCAGTCGCTGCCCCTGCTATTGCTGATGGCCACGCAACAGACCCAGCACTTACCGCAGTGCTCGCATCACCAGATCGCGCCGCAGACCAGCCGCGCGACAAGTATCGCAGGCCCGCTGAAACGCTCCATTTCTTTGGCGTCAAGCCAGATATGACGGTGGTGGAATATGGCCCAGGCGGCGGTTGGTACACCCGCGTGCTTGCGCCTTATATCATGAAAAGCGGCAAATATATTGCGATCAACGCCGATAGCGATGCAGCCACATACACCACCCGTGCCCGCGAGGCCCGCGCCAAAGGTTGGACCGAACGCTTTAAGACCGGCCTAGCCGAGGCAATGGGCACGAAAGCAGAAGACGTAACCGCCTTTGAAATTGATGAAATGCCCGAGGAGATGGAAGGCACCGCCGACCGCGTGCTGATCTTCCGGTCAATGCACGGCCTCAACATCAGAAACGGCGCAGACAGCGTGCTGAAAGCCGCGCGCAAATTGCTTAAAGATGATGGCATGGTCGGCGTGGTTCAGCACCGCGCACCAGAAGGCGCCAGCTATGATGATTATGGCGCTCGTCAGCGCGGCTATATGCGGACACAAGATGTTGTCGCAATTTTTGCAGCGAACGGCTTTGAACTGGCTGCTGAAAGCGAGATTAATGCCAATCCGAAAGATACCGCCGATTATGAAGGCGGTGTTTGGACGCTGCCACCGATGCTGAGCTTCGGCCGGCAATCGGCAGAGGAGCAGGCGAAACACCGGGCAATCGGTGAAAGTGACCGGATGACGCTGCTTTTCAAAAAAGCAAAGTAATGACGGCGGGCGGCGAGGAAGCGTAAACCTATGGCTTTGCTAACCCTTGCCGCCCTTCAATTGCCTTTGGCTGATGCCGATGAGGCGGTGAATATTGCCGCTGTTGGCGAGCTGGTTGAACAGGCCGCAGCCCGCGGTGCGGAAGTGATCGTGCCGCCGGAATTGTTTTCAGGCGCATATTTCTGCCGCGAGGAAGATGAGGCGAACTTTGCGCTTGCACGGCCCACGTTGGAGCACCCCAGCGTGATCGCCATGCGCAAACTCGCCGCTAAGCTAAAGGTCGCTATTCCCACCAGCTTTTTTGAGCGCGACGGGCACCATTATTACAATACGGTCGCGATGATTGGCCCTGATGGCGATGTCATGGGCACATACCGCAAGAGCCACATTCCCGATGGGCCAGGCTATGAAGAAAAATTCTACTTCCGCCCCGGCAATGACGGTTTCAAAGTGTGGGATGTGTTTGGCGCGCGCATCGGCGTCGGCATTTGCTGGGATCAATGGTATCCAGAGGCTGCCCGCGCCATGGCCCTGATGGGCGCAGAGGTGCTGGTCTATCCCACCGCTATCGGCTCAGAGCCTTATGATGCAGAGCTCGATACTAGCGCCATGTGGCAGCGCGCGATGCAGGGGCACTCTGTGTCCAATTGCATGCCGGTGCTGGCTGCAAATCGGATTGGCGCGGAAGGTTCAGAACAGGCCGCGCAAACATTCTACGGCCACAGCTTCATCACCAATGAATGGGGCGACAAGATCGCCGAATTTGGTGCAGAGGAAGAGGGCATATTGGTCGCAGGCCTCGACCTTGGCAAAGCGGCAAAGCACCGCGCAGGCATGGGCTTTTTCCGTGATCGCCGCCCGCAGCTTTATGGCCGCCTCGCCGAAGATATTTGAGCGCGACCGGGCATGCTCTATCTGATCGCGCTGGGCTCCAATATGCGGCATCCGCGCCTTGGCCAGCCCCGCGCCATATTGGATGCAGCGATAGAGGCGCTGACCCAAAACGGTCTGGATGTGTTGGTGCAATCGCCCACGATTGCCAGTCGCCCGCTTGGCCCCTCTCAGCGCAATTTCGCAAATGGTGCCGCCGTGGTGGAAACACAGCTTAGCCCGCCGCAATTGCTGGATGTGTTGCAAAGCATAGAGCGCGAATTTGGCCGCCCCGCCCCGCAAAAGCGCATCGGCCAAAGATGGCGCGCCCGCATGCTCGATCTCGACATTGTCTTGTGGAGCGGCGGCATGTGGCAATCTCCGCATCTGACCATTCCGCACACTGACATGGCGCAGCGCAATTTTGTCCTTGGCCCAGCCGCCAGCATTGCCGGTGACTGGCGAGATCCTGTCAGCGGCCTCACCCTGCGCCAATTAAACGCCCGACTTTAAAACCTGTGCATAGCGCATAGAAAAAGGGCCCAGCTGTTACAGCCGAGCCCCGTTTCTCGCTTTAGAAGACCAATTCTTAAGCTTGGATTGTCACATCCCTTTAGACTTGCTCGCTTATGCAGCGGCAGTCTTGCGGCGACGCCAGCCGAGGCCGAGTGCTGCAAGAGCCAGGCCGAACAGGCCGAGCATGCCAGGTGCAGGAACGTCTGCAACAGAGAAATTGCTGATGGTTTTGACATAGTCACCGCCGGTGATTGGATCACCCCAGTGCGACCACAGGTTCACGCGGTCTGTGCCGTTGAAAACCAGCTTTTGAGCGTGGGTTGTGTCATTGTCGGTCGTCGCAACGCCATTGATGATGCGCGTACCGTCGAGCGATGTCAGGATCGCCATGAAGTTTGGTGTTTCGCCGCCTTGGAAACCAGCGAGATCTGGGCTCGTGAAAGACGCATCAATGCGGTTACCAATCCATGTACCTGACTGTGTGTCAGTGTCGATGGTCAGAACGTCACCATTGGTGAATTCATATTCGAAGATGGTTGCAGATGCCGGTGCAGCAACTGTCATAGAAGCGGCTGCGAGCCCGATTGCAGCGGTTTTGTAGAACTTAGTCATTAGTCAATTCCCCTTGGCGTTTTGGGCGCCACCCCTTGTTAAAAAGATTACTGGGATGATCCCCAGGACTGGTAAACAAAGGGAATGCAATGGCTGTGCCAAACCCGGTCAAACCCAACAAATACAAGACTTTCACTGGTTAACGCCAAAACCAGACTGGCGCGCTTTGTAAGAAATCCCGACATAAATTTGTTAAGCCGCGTTACTTTACCGCTATTTTAACACCCCCGCCTTATTGGAGGGGCATGTCTATTCGAACCTCTTTGCTTCGCGCTGCGGCTGTAACCGCGCTTCTCGCCACTCCTATGCTTGCATCCTGCGATAGCGAGCCATCTGATCCGATGGAGGCCGCGCGCGCATCGTTTGAGAGCGGCAAGCACCGCATTGCCTTGGCACAGGCCAGCAAAGCGATTGAGGCCGATCCGCAAAGCGCAGAGGCGCGCATACTGGCCGCCGAGATTGCGATGGCATTGGGCAATCCCGACCGCGCGATTACAGAGCTTAAACAAGTCAGCCCCGATGCACCCAAAGCTGCCGAGGCCAATCTGAAGCTGGCGCAGGCCAATCTCGCCATTGGCAATTTCCGCATGACCAAGCAGCTGCTTGAAAATGCCCCAATGGACAGCGCGCTCGGCTTCTTCGTTAATGCCAGCCTGCAAATGGCTGAAGGCGAATATGGCGACGCTTTTGCT
This sequence comes from uncultured Altererythrobacter sp., assembly GCA_937950385.1. Classification (GTDB taxonomy): domain Bacteria; phylum Pseudomonadota; class Alphaproteobacteria; order Sphingomonadales; family Sphingomonadaceae; genus Erythrobacter. The sequence goes on from CALFEA010000138.1 coordinate 7,163, forward strand.
GTGGTTGAGCAAGGCCTCGCGCAATTCCCTCAAGATCCGCAGCTGGTGACGTTGGATGCGCAGCGCCTGTTGATGAGCGCTAAGCCACAAGAAGCAGCAGATCGCCTTTCGCCCGTGCTGAACATGGATCCGGCCGTGCCAGACGCGCATATGCTCGCTGGCCAAATGCTGCTGCAAGACCGTTCGCCAAATAAAGCCAAGGCGCATTTCGAAACGGTTCTCTCAGCGCAACCTGCGCAGCAAACCGCAATGCTCGCCCTTGCCGCCATTGCCCGCGATGCTGGCGATAAAGATGAGGCTGCACGCTGGATCCAAGAAACCCAAAAATATGGCTCCCCCCAGCCCGTTGGCCTGCTGTTTGCG
>CALFEA010000139.1 GCA_937950385.1 uncultured Altererythrobacter sp.
GCATTGGCTCGATAAGCTGGCTGACATCCTCGATCACAGGATCGTTGCTATTTGAAACTTGTCTCGTGCTCATCGAACAGCTTTAGGAAATGATTTGGCGCTATGCTACTGAAAAAAAGCTGTTCCGCCTGAAACTAATTCTTGGGCGTCACAGCAACCATTTGACTGCGACAAAGCCGCCAACAAATATTATCCCGCCCAGCGTGGTCGCCAGCGCGAAATTCTTGTCGATCCATTCCTTCATCGGTGCCCCGAACCGGGCGAGCAATATTGCGACCAGGAAGAAGCGTGCGGACCGCGCAATAATTGCGGCAAAGATCAGTATATAGAGCGGCATGGCGGTGCTGCCCGCCGCAATTGTGATCACCTTAAACGGCAGCGGCGTGAACCCGGCAAGGAGCACAACGAGCCAGCCTTGCTCGTTAAAACTCTCTGCAAACACATCGAACTTGTCCGCGAGCCCATAGAAATCAAGGATTGCGACGCCAATGGTTTCAAAAAGGAAAAAACCGATGGCATAGCCGAGAAGTGCGCCGAGCACCGAGGAAACCGTGCAAATTAGCGCGTACCAATAGGCGCGTTTCGGCTTTGCCAAACACATTGGTGCGAGCATCACATCTGGCGGAATGGGAAAGAAACTCGACTCTGCAAAGCTGATCCCCGCCAGCCATTTTGTTGCTTGGGGATGCCCCGCTTTGTCGAGCATCCAGTCGTAAAGTTTTTTGAGCATTCTTATTTTACCTCAGGTGCCGGGCGGCGACATCCGTCGCCTTGGCTATCGCGCCAATAAGGCGCGGCGGCCGGCCGACCTTGCCTCCGCTTCGCGTCGGTTTGGTGTCCGCCATAAAGTTTGTCTACCGAGCATAGCGAGGCAAGCGCGACTGCGCGCCCGAGCTTATGCGAGGAAAGCCAAGCGGACGGATGTCCGCGTCCGGCGCTTGAGGTTAACAAATCAATGCCCCGCTGCCCCGCTCACGTCCTCAAGCAATTCCTCGGGCGTGTTCCGTCCGTGGTCTGTGCCGGCGGTCCGGTCGCCTCTCGCCAAAGCGAAGACCACGCCAGATAATGCCAGCAGTGCAACGATATTTGGCAGCGTCATGACTGCGTTCGAAATATCACCTAGCCGCCAAACCAGCTCCAACGGCGCGAACGAGCCGAGGAAGATCACCAGGCACCAAACGACGCGCCACATGAAGTGGAGTTTCTTTTCGCCGCTCAGCGTAGCTCCGGGCAGCAGATCATAAAGATAGGTGATCGCGCGTTCGCCATAATAGCTCCAAGTAAGCAATGTGGTGAACACGAACAGGATGAGCGCAGTCGAGGCGATCAGCGTTCCGATAGGGATGCTGGCAATTTCAAACGGGAAGGCGGCTGCAAAGGCGCCGCTGGTCATCGCAAAGCCTTCCAGATCAGAATTCCATGCGTGGGCCACGTTTTCGCCGCCGCCGGTGAAATCGCCCTGAACCGTCAAGATAACCAAGGCGGTCATGGTGCAGATCACGATGGTGTCGATGAATGTGCCCAGCATTGCCATGCGGCCCTGCTGCTGGGGATCATTGGTTTGTGCCACAGCATGCGCGATTGGGGTGGAGCCTTGGCCTGCCTCATTGGAGAACAATCCGCGTGCCACACCGGCCCTAATGGCCAGCATAAGTGCCGCGCCCAAGAAGCCGCCAGTGGCTGCTTGCGGGTTAAATGCGCCGTGGAAGATCAGGCCGAAGGTGGCCGGAATATCGGAAATGTTCAGCGCCAAAGCGACGATCGCCATGATGATATAGGCGCCAGCCATGAACGGAATGATCTTCTCAGCCACACCGCCGATGGATTTGATCCCGCCGATAATCACCACGAAGACAGCAACCGCTACGATCAATCCGCCGAGCCATTCTTCAATTCCGAACAGCTCGTTCAAACCATCTGCGACCGCATTGGCTTGGATCGAATTGCCCGTGACCAAAGCAGAGAACAATGTGCCGATGCAGAAGAAGATCGCGAGCCATGTGTATTTGGGCCCCAGTCCCATCATAATGTAGCTCATCGGGCCGCCGCGATAGACGCCGTCGGATGTTTTCTCGCGGTAGCGAATGGCCAGTGAACCTTCAGCAAAGGCCAACGCCATGCCGATCAATGCCGTGATCCACATCCAGAATATCGCGCCGGGCCCGCCCAGTGCAATTGCCGTGGCCACGCCGGCAAGATTACCCGTGCCGACTTGGCCCGACAGAGCGGTTGATAAAGCGGCAAAGGGCGAAATTTCGCCATCGCCTTCGCCTTTGCGGCTTTTGAAAAGGCCTTTGAACGAACTGCCCAATTGGAGAATCGGGAAGAATTTCAGCCCGAACATCATATACAGCCCGATACCGAGCAGAATGATCGTCATTGGCGGAACGGGCTGACCTGCGATTTGCAAGATCTGCTCGCCATTCCATGTACCGCCCCAGATGAAATCTGAGACATTGGTGACTTGATCGATCAAGCTGGCTTGCTCGGTCTGCGGTGCTGACATGGGTGATTTCCCCTCTTCGAACCCAAAATTATTGGCGCAAGCTAGAGCCGCATATCCCGCTTGGCCAGCCCAAAAGTTTCGTCTGAAACCACGCCTGCGCACTCATGCTTGCTTTCTATTGCGGCTAGGCCTAGATGGATGACGTCTTCCGACATTGGAATTTTTAAAAGCCCCTCCCAATCTTGAATTGGGGCGGCAATCCCCCAATTGTCGAAAGAGGAAATTTTTTCGAAGGAAAAGAGGCCGCACATGGCTGAAGAGAAAAAGAAAAAGACATCGCCCGCTGAATTTGTGAATCAAGTTCGCACGGAAACCAGCAAAGTCACTTGGCCGACCCGCCAAGAGACGATCCGCACGGCGATCTTCGTCTTTATCCTTGTGGTTGTGCTTTCGCTGTTTTTCCTTGGCGTCGACTCCATTTTTAGCAGCCTCGTCAAATGGCTGCTGACGCTTGCGTGAACCAGGCGCTTGATCGCGATCTGACCCGCATTTCACTTTAACGCTTAAGACTTACGACAGGACTTTCTCTCATGGCTCGCTGGTACATCATCCACGCCTATTCCGGTTTCGAAAATAAGGTGCGCGATGCGATCCTTTCCGAAGCGGAGCGCTTGGGCCTTTCTGACGGTGTTGAAGAGGTCGAAGTTCCGACCGAAACCATCACCGAGGTAAAGCGCGGCAAGAAGGTTCAGGTCGAGCGTAAGTTTATGCCGGGCTATGTTTTGGCCAAGCTGCAAATGACCGATGATGTCTATCACTTGGTCAAGAACACTCCGAAAGTATCGGGTTTTCTGGGCAATAATAACAAGCCGCAAGCGATCAGCGACAAAGAAGCTGCACGCTACTTTGGCGGTGTCGAAGAGGCCAAATCTGCGCCCAAGCAGCAAATCACTGTCGAATATGAAATCGGCGATAGCGTCAAAGTGCTCGACGGGCCATTTGCCAGCTTTAACGGCGTGGTCGAAGAGCTTGATTTCGACAAGTCCAAGGTCAAGGTCTCGGTTTCAATCTTTGGCCGCGCAACGCCGGTTGAGCTTGAATTTGAACAGGTTGAACTGGTCAAGTAATTTGCTGGGCGGACGGTTTTGAAAACCTCCCCCTCCATTTGCCGCAGGAAAGCGCGCTATTCTTCGCGGGATGCCGCTGAGAGCGTCGCGCAGGGCGTGTTTGAACGCGATGCGCTTAAGCTGCGCGTTTATGCGTGTGAATTGTGCCGTGATTTTCATCTCACCAGCCGGACGAAGGGTATGAAAGTGCCCGCTTATGAGCTGGAGCAATTCCGGCGCAAATAGCGATATTTTCCTACATTGGGCGCCGCTGTTATGGCGGACTTATGCTTTGCTCAATTTCGGCAAATTCTGACCAAAAGATGGGGCAATCGCGCAATATGGCGCGTCACCCCAAAACTGTCCACTTTGCAATTGTGGCTCTAACACCCTGCAACCATAGGGTAAAATAGAATGTAGGGAAGGTGACAGGGTGTAACCTTTGTCACCTTAGGTTCGGCGTTTCTCGGGCCAATCACTCGCCCAAGCCAATTGGCCTCAATATTCGGCGATTTTGGTTGATTTTGCGCCCGATTGCGTTAGATGCCCGCTGTCCTGAGAACACTCTTAGGATTTCGCGCGGGAGGTTGATGCAAATTCAGCCGTTTGACCGCTTAACATGACCCCGCCGAAACACTGGCGGGGAACAGTGTGAAAGGAGGCCTCTCATGGCCAAGAAAATCGAAGGCTATATTAAGCTGCAAGTGCCTGCGGGTACTGCAAACCCATCACCGCCAATCGGCCCTGCATTGGGTCAGCGCGGCGTGAACATCATGGAATTCTGTAAGGCGTTTAACGCAGCGACACAGGACCTTGAGAAGAACTCACCGATCCCAACGACCATCACGGTTTATGCCGATCGCTCGTTCAGCTTCACCACAAAAACGCCGCCAGCCAGCTTCTTGATCAAGAAAGCTGCTAAGCTGAAGAAAGGTTCTAGCGAGCCGGGCAAAGTGGTTGCAGGTTCGATCAAGACCAGCGCCGTTAAAGAAATCGCTGAGGCCAAAATGAAGGACCTCAACGCCAATGACATTGACCAAGCGATGAAAATTATTGCTGGTTCCGCCCGTTCGATGGGCCTCGAAGTGGTGGAGGGCTGATCTGATGGCTAAATTGACCAAGAAACAAAAAACCGTCGCTGAGCTGGACAATGACAAGATCTATTCGTTCGACGAAGCGATCAAAACATTGCGTGATTTCGGCAGCAAGAAATTTGACGAAACCGTCGAAGTGGCGATCAACCTCGGTGTTGATCCGCGTCACGCTGACCAAATGGTTCGCGGCATGATCTCTTTGCCTTCGGGCACGGGTAAAGACGTGAAAGTTGCTGTGTTTGCCAAGGGCGACAATGCTGACAAGGCGCTCGCTGCGGGCGCTGATAAAGTCGGTGCTGAAGACCTGATGGAAGACATGCAGGCTGGCAATCTCGATTATGACCGTGTGATCGCAACCCCTGATATGATGGGTGTTGTGGGCCGCTTGGGTAAGGTTCTTGGCCCTAAGGGTCTGATGCCTAACCCGAAACTGGGCACGGTCACTCCCAATGTTGAGCAAGCCGTTAAAGACGCCAAAGGCGGCCAGGTTGAGTTTCGCGTTGAGAAGATGGGCATCATCCACACGGGCATCGGCAAGATGTCTTTCAAGGATGCTGACATCAAAGCAAACTTCGAAGCGCTGACCAATGCGATCGTAAAAGCCAAGCCTTCGGGCTCAAAGGGCAAATATGTGAAGAAGGTCTCTCTGACCTCGACCATGGGCCCTGGTCTTAAGATCGACTTTTCAGAAGCTGGTGAGAACGCCTAAGCTTTTGATGCGCTACCGCTTCGCGACTTGAGCGCGGCGAAAACGCTTTCCTACTTGGACAAAATTTGAAAGGGGCTGCGGGAGAGATCCTGCGGCCCCTTTTTATTGCGCCAATTATTCCGGCGCGCCCGCCGCTTGTTCTAGAGCAGCGGCTTTATCCCTGCTCGACAATTGACGGCTGTATACCCAGCCAATCCCGATCAGGCTAAAGCCCAGTGCCATAAAGCTGGCGATGCGGAGCAATCCATCGAGCACGGCGGCGTCCACTAGGAACACTTTGCCCACCGCGCCCAGCATCAGCACCAGCGACCCGATCCGCCAGCTGCGTGCGTTTTTGAGTGAGCCCCAGGCCAGATAGGCTAGCGCCAGAACAATACCGAGCAGTGAAATCAGCAGGCTTTCACTTTGTCCAATCCCAAGGGATGTCAGCACGCTGCCCGCGAATATTTGGCGCAGCAACGAATAGGCGAGCAGCCCGATCAGAACCATGGTGGCGATATTAACCGCAGCGCTCAATTTGGACGAGAGACCTGGTTTCGCCTCTTCTGCTGAGGACGACACCAGCTCCAAACCAAACCATAGCCCGGCAATGGCGGTGAGATAGGCAAGCGGCAGCCAGTTTGCGATTGGCGTTGGGCCAACATGCTGAACGCTCGTCAGAGGATTATGCAGCACCAGCGTGAACCAGATAAAGTGGGCCAGCGACACGGCAATCAGAGCGAGGCTGACCGGCTTGGCCATGTCTTTCAAGGCAGGCAGCTGAGGCAGCAATTTCGATAGGCCAAAGGCTGCGGCCAATAGTCCAGCCTGCCAAATTGTCCGCTCACCCAAAGCGTAATGCTCAAACGCTAGCACGGTTTCGATGCCCCAGACCTGCTTGTAAAGGCTGTGAAGGACGACGACGGCCAAGATGCCAAGGCCGATCATCATCGCGGCGCGGAAACTGGCCGGGCGGTCTGAGCCTGCATAGACCATGACGCCAAGAGCCGCTGCCGTTGGCGCGATTTTTAGGCCCATATCGCGCAAGCTCACCGCAGCATCTGCCATAAATGGCATGCCAGCGGCGGCCTCAGCACCGGCGGCCAGCCAGACCAGCACGGGGACGATCGCCCAGAATATCGCAATGATCAGGGCGGTTCCCCATGCCGCCTTGCGCGCATTTTGCCACAAATAAAGCGCGATGGCGCCAAGCGCCGCGATCCATGCCAGCGCCATGCTCGGCGCGGCCTGCGCGATGATCCCATAAGTGAGGATGACGGCGAGAATTTCGCCAGCGCTTTGCCCGGCGCGGCTGCGTCCCACCAGCGCCATGGCGAGGAAAGGCAGCAATGCCGCCCCCCAGCGGATAAGCGCGCGCATGAGGTTATGCGGAGCGGAAGTGTCTTCTAATGCAACTGACCCGAGGCGGGCGAGCTCCGCTTCAAAACCGGGCGTAGCCGCCAGCGCGACCAGCGTAACCGCCGCACCGGCCCATGCCGATAATTGGAGCGCGAGCGCATCGCGGCTCCAAAGCAATGCTGCCAAAGCCAAGGCGATAATTGCAGCCATAACCGGCGCGAGCCATGCCGGTGTCAGCATGAGGAGTGCGGCAAATAACAGCAGCGCGGCAGGCGCAAGTAGGATCAGGCTGCGGCGCGTCTCGGCCTCCTCGCTGCGCATCCAAATGAAGGCGTAGGCAGCAGCAGGCAGAACGGCGAGGGCAGCGAAGCTTGCTGCCAATTGCGGTTCGCTTGGCAATTCGCCCCAGCTGCCAAAACGCACATAGGAAAGCACAGCGATCCCAGCGGCAACTGCGCTTAGCTGCGCCAAATCGGTCAGTCCCGCTTTGCTGCGCCATTGATAGAACAGCGGCATACCAGCGAATATTACGGCCATCGCGCCTGCGACCAAGATGAAATCGCGGGTTAGCGGATCAGGCCAAATCGCCAAGAGCCATAGGCCAAGGCCTGCGCCCACAAGCGTGCCGAGCCGCAGATCGGGATAGCGCCAGCCAAGGCCAGACAATGCTGCACCGATGAGCAAATAGAGCGCCCATGTCAGCGGATCGAAACCGGCATTGCTGACCAGCACCGCCATTTGCAATGTGGCAATTCCGCCCGCTGCCAGCTTGGGCAGGCTTGGCCCGCCCTTGGAATGCAGAAATGCGGGAAGGACGCTGCCCAGCACGATCAGATAAAGTCCCAAGGCGGCGAAATCCGATGTGCTGGATACTCCGGCAAACATCATCAAAACGCCCCAGCCAAGGCCAGCGGCCAGCGCGGCATAGCCCATCCAGCTGCGTCCTTGTGATTGGCCCGCCCATGTCAGACCGCCCGTCACTAGCGCGAGGTAAAAGGACAAAAGCGGGATGTTGGAGCTGTCGCTATCGACCAGCATTGGCGCGGCAAATCCGCCGACAAGTCCAATGACCGCGCATGGCAATCCGAAGCGGAAGGAGAGCGCAACGGCGGCGGCGGTGACCGCGGCAAGGCCGACGAAGGCTGCACCAGCGCCGATCAATCCATAGGCTGTGCCTGCAAGGTAGAATGCGCCGTAAAGCGTGGCCAATCCAGCGCCCGCCAGTGCTTGGCGCACGCGCGGATCGCGCACGCGGTCTTCATATCGGTATGCCCCTTCTGCGCCCGCCAAGAGCGCAAGGCCAAAGGCAAAGCTCATGATCACGCGCACAGCTGGCGTGATGAGGCCTGCTTCGATTGAATAACGCACGAGGAATATGCCCGCTATGGCAAGCGCAAATCCGCCTGCCCAAATTGGCAATCGGCGTCCGAATATGTCTTCGAAATCGAAATTGAAGCGGGGGCGGGTGACTTCCTCCACCGTATATCCATCGGTCGCGGCGGCTTCTTGAGCGACTTCAGAGGTTTGCACCTGTTCTGAAGGAGCAGAATAGGCCGCAGCCGCAAGCGTTGGTTCTTCTTCGGGTTCCGGCTCAGCTTCGGCCAAACGCTCGGCCAAAGGCTTCGTTTCAGGCTCAGGTGCCGGATCGGAAGTTTCAATCGGCGCGGCGGGAGTAATTGGGGAGGCAGGCTCGATATTCGGCTCGGCAATAGGCTGGGCGACCGACTTTGGTGCAGCGCCGGAATTGGAGCCGCCCGCAGCAATAGTCTCACGCAAACTGTCGATTACATTTTGGAAGGAGCCGACGGCATTATCCAGCCGCCGTTCCAGCCGCTTATTCTTGTCCCACAGCAAAACAACTGCGATCATCAAGCCAAAGATTAGGAAATATTCCATGCCCTAACGCAAACTATTGGCGAATTGCGGCACAATAGCAATCAGCAATCTGCACGGACGTGATAGCGCGCTTAGATCCCGCCCGGCGTAAAGTCCCAGCCATTTTCAGCCAGCCCTTCGCAGAGCACATCCATGCAGCTGTTCACCGCATCTGCATCGGTGGAGCGGATAACAAAGTTTGAGCCGACCTTGCCTTCGCGAAAGAAAGGATAGCTGCCGATCTGGCAATTATCATGGGCTTGCTCCACCTCGCGCAGCAGCACGGCGACCTCGCTTTCGGGGATAAATCCGCCCACGGTTTCGCTGATCAAAGGCAGGCCGCCTTCCAGCTCGCCCGTCAGCGCATCCAGCATGCCAGCGGTGATATGCGGCACGCCCGCCATGATGAAGATATTGCCATGGCGAATTCCCGGCGCGCCCGACTTGTGGTTCGGGATTAGGTCAGCGCCATCGGGCACGCGTGCCATGCGCAAGCGGCCCTCATTTATGCCGCCTTTGTCGGCGTAATAGCGCTCCAAAATTGCCCGCGCTTTAGGATGGATGATAACCTCTACGCCCAGCGCTGCTGCAATTGCATCAACCGTGATGTCATCGTGCGTGGGGCCAATCCCGCCGGTGGTGAAGAGGTAATCATTTCTGGCGCGCAATGCGTTGACGGCCTCGACGATTGTATCCTGTTCGTCA
>CALFEA010000140.1 GCA_937950385.1 uncultured Altererythrobacter sp.
GGATTGCCCCATTCCTGCCATTCACCCGGCGTCAGCGGCAGTGTCTCATCCAGCATAGTGTTCAGCACATCAACAAAGGGCACATGAGCGGCCACTGCGCCATATTGCGCGGGGTCTTGATTGATGACAGCGCCCATCAGCTCGCCGCCAGCGCTGCCGCCGCTGGCCGTGATCTTGCCCTCTGCGGTATAGCCTTTTTCAATCAGCCCCCGGCCAACATCGACAAAGTCATTAAAGGTGTTGGTACGCTCAAACATCTTGCCTTGCAGATACCAGCGCCGGCCCAAATCATCTCCGCCGCGAATATGTGCGATGGCATAAGCAAAGCCGCGATCAACGAGGCTCAAGCGCGTGGTCGAAAAGCCCGGCGGCACGGCATAGCCATAGGCGCCATAAGCATAGAGATGCAGCGGGCCGCCAGCGGGACGGTCCTTGCGGCGCATAATGCTGACCGGAACCATTGTCCCGTCGCGCGCTTGGATGCTGATCCGCTCTGATGTGTAGAGCGAGGCGTCATAGCCGGAGGGGATTTCCTGCGTTTTCAGCGTCGTTAGCTTGGCCGACTTCACATCATAATCGAACACTGTGTCCGGCGTGACCATGCTTTCATAACCCAGCCGCAGAGTGTCGACGTCATATTCAGGATTATTGCCAAGGCCCGCATCATAGCTTGCCTCGGGAAAAGCGATTGGCGTGATTTTGTCTGGCGCATCATATTGGCGCAATTGGATCTGATCGAGGCCGTTCAAACGCCCCTCGGTGACGAAGAAATCCTTGAACAGGTCAAAGCCGGTGAGGTAAAATTCGTCTGAACCTGCGATCACTGTATTCCACTCGCTCGGTCTCTTGATCGAGGCTGAGGCAAGGCGAAAGTTGATGTGCTCATCATTGGTCCAGATATAGACGACGGCTGAATCCGTCGCATCGGTCCGAACATCGACGCTATATTCAACGCCTTTCTCGCGGGCTTTGACCAAAATGGGCTCTGCTGTTGGGTTATCGGCAGGAACAAGCCGCACTTCGGATGTTTCATTGTCGCCGGTGGCAATGATCAGCCAGTCTTCTTGGGCAGACAATCCGCTACCAACCGAAAAGCTCTCATCGCTCTCTTCATAAAGGATCACATCCTGATCAGGAGAGGTGCCGATGGTATAAAGCCGCGCAGCAAGCGTGCGCCATTCCTTGGTCGATTTGCCGTAAACAATTTGCGTGTCATTCGCGACCCAAGTCAGGCCGGTGCGCGTTTCGGGGATTTCGTCAGGCAAAAGTTCGCCCGTCTGCAAATCCTTGATGCGAGCGGTGTAGCGCTCTGCGCCATTTGTATCGGTGGAATAGGCAAGATAGCGGCCAGACTTGCTGACCGACATTGCGCCAAGGCGGAAATAATCGAGGCCTTTGGCAAGCTCATTTTCATCGAGCATCAATTGATCGTCACCGCCAGCGGCCGGCTTGCGGTAATGCTTGCGATATTGCGCGCCGTCTTCAAATGCGGACCAATAGATGTAATCGCCATCCTTTTGCGGAACAGAGCTGTCATCTTCTTTGATGCGAGCCTTCATCTCTTCAAATAGCTCGTCCGTCAGAGCCTTTTGCCCTTCCATCTTATGCTCAAACCAAGCGTTCTCAGCCTTCACATAATCCAGCACATCTTCATCATCGATCACTGGATAGGATTGGTCTTTGAGCCAGTGATAAGGGTCAGAGATCGTAATGCCGTGATGGGTGTAAGTGTGCTCGCGCTTTTCCGCGACTGGAGGAGAAGTAGGGGCGATTTCAGTCAATTGGGTATCCTTATTGTCTTGCGCAGCGGCAGGCATAATGGGCACAGCAGCGAGGCAAAGTGCAAGCGCAATGGTGGCAGGTTTACTTGAGGTCATGTGGCTTCAATCCTTATTGCGTGCACGCATCGCTGGAAAGCGCCCGCGTGCTGGCCTATGCTACCGACTCATAGAGATGATTTGAGCCGTGTGGCAAGGCGCGGCAAGTTCAAGGATCGATCAAATGCTGATGCAAACCCATGAAGCGCGCCTCACCGCCCTTCGCCAAGAATTGAAACGCCGCAATTTGGACGGATTTTTGATCCCCATCGCGGATGAACATATGAGCGAATATGTTGGTGCCTATGCGCAGCGTCTGGCGTGGCTAACTGGCTTTGGCGGATCAGCGGGCAGCGCGGCCGTTTTGAGCGATAAAGCCGCGATCTTTGTCGATGGACGCTACACTGTCCAAGTGCGCGAGCAGGTGAAGGAAAGCCTGTTCGAATATCGCTCAATACCTGCTGATACGGTCGGCGGATGGCTTGGCGAAAATGTCACAGCGGGCGCACGTATCGGTTATGACCCATGGCTCCATTCGCGCAGCTGGGTTGAGGGCGTACAAAGCGCATGCGCGAAAATGGGCGCAGAATTGGTACCCACACAGGGCAATCCGATTGATGCGGTTTGGCAAGACCAACCAGAACCGTCAGCCGCACATGCCCTGCCGCATATTGATACATTGGCAGGCAAAAGCTCTGCTGAAAAACGTGCTGAGATCGCCGATGGTTTGAAAGCATCAGGCCATGATGCGGCGGTTATATCCGCGTTGGATTCGGTTGCGTGGCTGCTCAATATTCGGGGCAGCGATGTCGACAATACGCCGGTCGCTCTATCCTATGTGATCGCCCATGCAGACGGCACAGCGCAGCTGTTCATTGCGCCTGAGAAAGTCACCCCGGAACTCACCCAGCATTTGGGCAATGCTGTGACCATCCGCGACCGCAATGACTTTGAAAACGCGTTGAGCGAATATTCTGGCAAAAATGTCAGCATGGACCCCGGCTTTGGCGTCGATGCGATTGCGAAAGCGCTAGAAGGTGCCGGTGCGACCGTGAGCTTTGAACGCGATCCGTGTATTCTGCCCAAAGCGGTGAAGAATGCGAGCGAGCAGCAAGGGCACCGCGATGCTCAGGCGCGCGACGGCGCGTCGGTTGCACGCTTCCTGCATTGGCTAGAAGAAACTGCACCATCAGGCGAAGTGGATGAACTGTCCGCAGCAGCAAAATTGCGGTCTTTCCGCGAGGCAAGCAGCGATCTGCGCGATCTGTCCTTCCGCACCATTTCAGGTGCGGCGCATCATGCCGCTCTGCCGCATTATAGCGTAGATGAGGAGAGCAATATTCCGATCCCGCCAGCCTCCATCTATCTGGTCGATAGCGGCGGGCAATACCCAGCGGGCACAACCGATATCACCCGCACCGTATGGATCGGCACGCCTGATGGCGCTGCGAAGCCGACGGAGGAAATGCGCGACCGCTACACACGCGTTTTGAAGGGGCATATCGCGCTTGCATTGGCCGTATTCCCATCGGGGACAGCGGGCTGCCAACTCGACACATTCGCGCGCCAGCACCTCTGGAATGCTGGTGTCGATTATGCGCATGGCACAGGCCACGGCGTAGGCAGCTTCCTATCCGTCCATGAAGGGCCGCAGCGCATCGCCAAATCAGCAGGCGGGCAAGCAGGCACCGACCAAGAATTGATGGCGGGCATGATCCTCTCGAATGAGCCGGGCTATTACAAAACCAGCGAGCCGGGCGGCGGCGGCTTTGGCATTCGCATCGAAAACCTCGTTTTGGTTGAACAGCGCGATATTGCCGGTGCGGAAGGGCAATATTTTGGCTTTGAAACGCTGACCTTCGTGCCGATTGACCGCAAGCTGGTCGATAAAGCCCTGCTCTCGCCGCAAGAGATTGCATGGTGGGATGATTATCATGCCAAGGTCGATACACTGCTCGCCCCGCAGCTTGATGGAGGCGCATTGGAGTGGTTGAAGCGGGAGTGCAAGCCGCTCTGATCTCGCTTGCTCGCGCCCTTATGTTCCTATAATGTTCTCATCTATCGATTCGCAAATGAGGGAGACGAACAATGATTGGATATGTAACTTTAGGCACCAATGACCTGCCGCGCGCAGCCGCGTTTTATGATGCGATTGCCGCTGAAATGGGCGTTGGCCGCATGATGGAAGAGGGCGAATTTATCGCTTGGGGCACTTGGGAAGGCGATGCGTCTGGAATTGCTGTGACCAAACCATTTGACGGCAATCCTGCCAGTGTTGGCAATGGCACAATGGTGGCAATTTTGGCCAAGGATGAGGCGCAAGTTAAAGCCATCTATGACATCGCCATGGCCAATGGCGGCAGCGATGAAGGCCCTGTGGGGCCGCGCGGCGATGATGGCTTTTACGCCGGATATTTCCGCGATCCCGATGGCAATAAACTCAACGTCTTTTGCATGATCCCCAAGGAGTAAGCAGATATGACCGCCCCCAAACTGACTGACAGTTTCATTCACTTAGGTTTGGGGGCGACATCTGTGCCGCAGCCGCCCTTTACCGGCATGGAATGGTATGGCGGCTATATTGAGCGCCACGGCGATGATGGAGCCGAGGGACGGCTGGTTTCCCAGCACAGTTTCACTGAGGATTGGCCCCATTGGGAAATGCATCCCAAGGGCAGCGAAGTGGTAATTTGCACGGCAGGCGCGATGATGCTGACGCAAGAATTTCCCGATGGCCGTATAGAGAAAACCACGCTGAGCTCGGGCGAATATGCGATCAATCCGACTGGCGTCTGGCATATTGCCGATGTCGAAGAGAGT
>CALFEA010000141.1 GCA_937950385.1 uncultured Altererythrobacter sp.
AGAACCGTAGCAATTTGACTTGCAATTGAAGCGGAATATCGCCGGCCTCATCAAGGAACAGCGTGCCGCCATTGGCGCTTTCAATTTTACCCTCTGTCGTTTTGACAGCGCCTGTGAACGCACCTTTCTCGTGACCGAACAGTTCGCTTTCCAGCAAGTTTTCAGGGATCGCGGCACAATTAATTGCAACAAACGGACCGTCCTTGCGGTCGCTGGCATCGTGCAAGCCTTGAGCAAGCAATTCCTTACCCGTTCCGCTTGCACCCAGCAACATGACCGAGACATTGGTAGAGGCCACCCGTTCAATAGTCCGCGCCACTTTTACCATTTCTGGCGCAGCTGTGATTAAACGGCCCAGCACCTTTTTGTCTTCACCAGATCGGGCGATCAAGCGGCGGTTCTCTTCCTCGATTTGATGGAGATTAAATGCACGGCGCACAATCAAGCCAAGCGCATCAATGTCCACCGGCTTTTGATAAAAGTCATAGGCCCCGCGCTCGATCGCTGACAGCGCACTTTCCCGTGCTCCATGACCGGAGGCAACAATAACTTTGGTATCGGGCTTCAGCTCCATAATCGCATCAAGCACCGCCAACCCCTCTGTTGTGCCATCCGGATCAGGCGGCAAGCCCAGGTCCAATGTAACCACGGCGGGTTCAATCGAACGCAGGGCAGAAATAGCCGCCTCCCGGTCGCCCACAATCGTGACTTCGAAATCGTCATAGGCCCATTTCAACTGAGCCTGCAGGCCTTCATCATCCTCGACAACCAGCAATGCAGGTTTCTTATCAGCCATCACATTTCCTTATAAATATTGGGCTCTGCATCAGAGCCTTGGCGGCGATTAATGAGTTCAGCGGCCTCAGCCAGCGGCACAGTCACACTAAAACGTGTTCCGATGCCTTCACGCGATTCGACATCGAGCCGGCCGCCCATCCCGCGGACCAACTCACGCGCTTCAAATGCACCAATACCAAAGCCGCCAGATTTGGATGAAACGAACGGCTTGAATAGGCCGTTGCGCACAAATTCAGGCGCCATACCTTTGCCGGAATCGATGACCTGAATGCAGCCCCGGATCCCATCATTCGAGACATCAACAAAAATCGGTTGATCATCCTCACTTGCATCAATCGCGTTCTGCACAAGGTGAACCAGCGCCTGTTCCAACGCTTCTTCATCGGCCATGACAATGGACTTTTCAGCATGCGCCAATGTGACTTCATGTACATCTTTGAAACGCTTGATTAGCCGGTTAGCCAAATCATTAAGCTGGATAGGCCGTAGGGCGAGTGCTTGCCCGGTTCCATACCGGCCAAGACGTTCGAGCAGAGTGTTTAGCTTATCCGAAGAATTCCGCAGGGTAACAAGCATATCGGCACGAAAGTCCGGCTTTTCAGCGTGCTTTTCTGCATTGCGCGCGAGCAGCGACATTTGACTAGCGAGGTTCTTCACATCGTGCATTACAAAGGCGATGCGGCGATTGAACTCATCAAACCGGCTGGCTTCCATCAAGGCTTGTTGGCCAGAACGTTCTGCCAAATAACTTGCAAGCTGCTGACCAACGACTTTGAGCAGGTCAAAGTCTTCCCAGTCAAGCTGGCGGCTATCGCGCGGCCTAGCCAGAACAACGACACCGACTAAGCGGTCAAAATGTTGTAATGGAACCAAGGCCCATGCGTCGTGTGCCTCAACCATCCAATCAGGAACAAAACCAGCTTCTCCATGATGATCTTTACCGGCACGTACTTCGTCGAGATCGATGATAAACCCGCTCTGCTCCAGCATGCCAGTGAGCCGGTATTCAGCGGCTTGTGCGGGGATTTCTAGTGTCGGCCATTTCCAGCGCGCTACCAATTCCAGTTCAGCCTCTTCAGTAGGCGCGAGCAAAATTCCCGCGGGGCTCTCTGTGATATCCGCCAAAACCTTTACTGCTCGTTCTTCAAAACTATCCTCAGCGCTGTTGGTTCGGCCGATAGTCTGCGTAAAACGCAACCATTCTGAGCGGTAATCATAGCGGTGCTGGAACAAGTGCTTAATCGCCGTGACCCTGACCCAACTGCGCGCCTTTTTTGATGGGAGCCAGACTACGGCAGCAAGGATCGCTAGCGCCAAAAAGCCTGTTTGCATGAGCCGCGCGAACTCACCGCCGAGTGAAAACAGAGCTTCGCTCACAAGCGACATGACAATGAGATATGCGCCAATAATCAGCAGTGACAGTGATTGGAAAGTCACCGCCAGCGATGGCCGCAATTGATACCCTAAGGTTGCTGAATTCGCCCCGATTGCAAGCGCAATAACAAACACCCCAGATACGGCACCGCGCAATCCGTATAAGATCGTTGGAGCCTCGCTGCTGAGATATGTGACGGTGTAGAGATTTAAGTCAAAAACCCAAATGCCCGCCGACGCGATTGTGCTCCAGCGCAGCAATTTGCGCGCGCTGCTGGTCGCACCAGCGTATAAATTATGGAGCAGAACCATTGCCCCGATGGCGACCAAGACCCGCAAGATTGCAGCAATCTGAAACACCAATTCGGCCACGGGCGAATAATCAGCAAACCGCACCAGGAACGTAATCAAAAGAATATGGAGAGACTCAACGCCAGCTAAGACTAAAATAACCGGGCGTACAGGACGCATGGTCTCGTCGCGGCCATCATTGGCGAAGAGGCGGAACAGTAGGTAAATCCATGAAAGGTTGCGGACAATCTCTGCCATTTGGGTCGGCGGTGAAAGCGGATCAAGCGCTGCAGCCAGACCGCACCAAGCACCCGTAGCTGCTGCTGCGACAATGCCTGCGACCCGATCCTTGCGGGCTGGGTCGCCGTTTTTGGCCATCCATAACGCTGCCAAACCGCAAAGCACTGCGCCTGCGATATGGCCCACAAAAGCGATATGCGGAATTATTTGTTGCAAGAGTACATTCACCGCGCACCCTCAGGCCAAAGGACCACACGCACTGTTTGCAGCAGAACAACCAAATCAAGAAACGGCGTGTAGTTCTTGGCGTAGTAGAGGTCATATTCCAGCTTCTTGCGAGAATCCTCAATTGAAGCACCATAAGGGTAATTGATCTGCGCCCAGCCCGTAATGCCAGGTTTGACCATATGGCGCTCTGCGTAGAACGGCAGTTGTTCTTCGAGATCAGTAACAAATTGGGGGACCTCAGGACGCGGGCCCACAAAGCTCATTTGGCCTTTCAGAACACTCCAAGTTTGAGGCAGCTCATCAATTCGCACTTTGCGAATAAATCGGCCAATACGAGTGACCCGCGGATCGTTTTCCTCGGCCCATTTCGCCCCATCTTTTTCCGCATCCGTGCTCATAGAGCGCAGCTTAATGAGGTGGAATGGTTGACCATAAAGCCCGACGCGTTCTTGGCGGAAAAACGCTGGGCCTTTGCTATCCAGTTTCACCAAAATTGCAAAAATCAGGATGATAGGCAGAGTTGCAATCAACAATATCAGACTTGCAACGATGTCGAACACGCGCTTAGCTGCGCTCGAAAGAAGGCGACTGGATGAAAATCCATCTGAGAAAATGAGCCAGCTTGGGTTTACTGTATCGAGGTCAACGCAGCCCGTTTCACGCTCAAGAAAGCTGGAAAAATCATTGACATGCACACCCTTAGTTTTGATGCGCAAAAGGTCTTTCATCGGAATGGAATTGCGACGTTCTTGAAGCGCAAGCACAACCTCGCTGACACCAAGGTTTTCGACAAACCGGCCCAAATCATGGATTGCCTCACGGGAAATAGCCTCTTCGACCACCCGATCGCCCTCGTTCATCGCGATATATGAAACGATTGAAAAACCGCTTTCAGGTTTCTCTCCCAGTTCGCGCAAGCGCTGGGCTCGGGAGCCTGCCCCCAAAACCATGACCCGGCGACGGAAGGCGGAAGACCCCAAGAAACTGTTCAACAACAACCTGTCGATCACCATCATCGCAATCGCCAGGAACATTCCGTAGAAAAGTGTTGAACGCCAGAATGCTTCTGTTTGCACAACAAAATCGATGGCAACTAATGCCAAAATACCGAGGCTGATTGAGACAAGCAGCCGCGCAGAGGCAAACCGCAAACTGCGCAATGCGTAAGGGCCATAGACCCCCACCGCGACCATGGCGAGCCACACCACCAGAGCGGAACCGCCAAGCGCGAGGCCTCTCTCATCAAACGGCCCTGCATCTATGCCGATCTGATTGGCGCGCAATTGCCACGCCAACTCTCCGGCCAAGACCAGCAATGCATAGTCCAGCAATGCCAGCAGAAGCACGGCATGAGGGATATAATGTTTAAACAATCGGATCATTGGTTCTGTGCTTTGTCAGCTCTCGTGATTTACGAGACCGCTTTAAAGCGCAGAGGTGAAATGTCGGTAAACTTTACAGTGGATTTTAGAGAGCTGAATTGAAAGGGTTTTTAGTCCTAACA
>CALFEA010000142.1 GCA_937950385.1 uncultured Altererythrobacter sp.
TTCGATGGTGAAGTGGAGCAGGACCGGGTTGTTCATATGGCGCGGGAAATTGCCAAGGCAGGCCCGGTCGAAATCGCGCTGGCGGATACCATCGGTGTCGCCAATCCTGCCCATGTCGCGCGGCTGGTTGAGCGGGTGCGCGAAGCCATCGCGCCTTTGCCTGTGCGCGTTCATTTTCACAACACGCGCGGCACTGGCCTTGCCAATGTTTGGGCAGCCGTCGCAGCGGGCGCAAGCACGGTGGATGCATCGATTGGCGGCCTTGGCGGATGCCCCTTTGCGCCCGGCGCAGCAGGCAATGTCGCCACCGAAGATGTGGCCTATATGTTGGAGCGCGCAGGCACCCAAACTGGCCTAACGCTGGAAAAAATTATCGCGGCAAACCACTGGCTTGCTGAAATCATGAACACAGAAATGCCGGCAATGGTCGGCAAGGCTGGCGGGTTTCCAAAACCGGCTGACAAAACAGAAAGGACTGCTGCCTGATGGGCTATCGTTTGGGAGTTGATGTAGGGGGCACGTTTACCGACCTGCTATTGTTCAATGATGAGACCGGTGCGTTCTGGCGGCACAAAACGCCATCGACGCCGCATGACAGTTCCGAAGGAATTTTGAACGGCGTCAATGCGATTTTGAAAGAGGCAGATGTCGCGCCCAGCGCAATCGAATATTTCCTCCACGGAACAACCGTTGCGACCAATGCGGTGCTAGAAGGCAAGGGCGCGAAAGTCGGCCTGATCGTCACCGAAGGCTACCGCGATGTTATGCAAATCGCGCGCAGTTTTGTGCCGGGCGGTCTCGCTGCTTGGATCGTCTGGCCCAAGCCTCAGCCGCTTGCCCATTTGGAGGATACGTTTGACGTGCCCGGCCGGATGGGCGCGGATGGCGAGGAAGTGCGCCCGCTTGATGAGGCCGCTGTTCGTGCCGCGCTTAAAAAGCTCAAAGCGCAAAATATCGAGGCGCTCACCGTTAGCCTGATCAACGCCTATGTGAATGGCGCGCATGAAGCGCGGATTGGCGAAATCGCGGCAGAAGAACTGCCCGATATTCCCATCTCGCTCAGCCATGAAGTGCTGCCAGAAATGCAGGAATATGAGCGCACATTGTCCACCGTGGCCAATGCCGCCGTGCGGCCGATTGTGGGCAATTATGTCTCCAATTTGCGTGACCGTCTGGAGGCAGAGGGCCTAACAGGCAAGTTATCCCTGCTGCGTTCGGATGGCGGCTTGATGAGCAGCCAGAAGGCAGAGGAACACCCTGTCAATATCCTCATGTCCGGCCCTGCTGGCGGGGTTACTGGCGCATTGTGGGTGGCGAAAAACGCTGGCCTGAAAAACATTCTGACGCTTGATGTGGGCGGCACATCCACTGATGTGGCTTTGATCGAAGGATTGGAGCCTCGGCGGCAACGCACCACAGAAGTCGGGCATTTGTCCGTCCGAGCTTCCGCGCTGGATGTGAAGACCGTAGGCGCTGGTGGCGGTTCGATTGCTCACGTGCCCGAGCTTACCAAAGCCTTGCGCGTTGGTCCTGAGAGTGCTGGCGCTGTTCCTGGCCCTGTGGCTTATGGTAAGGGCGGCGAAGTGCCGACCGTGACCGATGCCAATGTCGTACTCGGCTATCTGCCAGAAGATCTTCTTGGCGGTGCGTTCCAGCTTGACCGCGAGGGCGCAAAGAAAGCGGTGCAAACCGTCGCCGATGCATTGGGCGTTGGCCTGATGGAAGCAGCGCGCGGCATCATTGATATTGTGAACGAAAACATGTTCGGCGCATTGCGCATGATCAGCGTCCAGCAAGGCTATGACCCGCGCGAATTTGCACTGATGGGTTTCGGCGGAGCAGGGCCATTGCATGTGAATGCGGTCGCGCGTTTGATGGATAGTTGGCCTGCGGTCAGCCCTGTTTCCCCTGGCGTATTGTGCGCTTTGGGTGATGCAACCACGCGGATGCGCACAGAGACCGCACGCTCTTTCAGCAAGCTGGCGAAAGACACCGACGTATCGGAATTGATCGCCGTGCTGGAGGAAATGAAAGCGCAGACGCGCGGTGAATTGCTTGCAGATGGCGTGCCTGAAAGCGCCGTCATCAGCGAATTTGAAGTGGATGTGCGTTATGCCGGACAGGCTTTCGAAGTGCCGCTGACGATTGATGCTGACTTGCTCACGAAAGACGGGATCGAGGGTATTCTTGCGCGCTTTGACGAGGAGCATTTGCGCCTCTTCACATTCAATATGGATACGCCGCATGAAATCGTGAACTTGCGCGCTGTGGCAATGGGCGAGGCGCCTGCGCTGCCAGCGAACGAATTGCCCAAGGGCAATGGCGACCCATCAGCGGCGAAAATCCGCGACCACACAATGTGGATGGATGGAGAGGAGCGTGCGGGCGTTATCTATGACCGTGCGAAGCTCAAGCAGGGCGATATCATCCCCGGTCCCGCTATCATAACCGAGATGGATTCAACCACTTTGGTCGAAAACGGCTGCACCGCCACTGTCGATCCGGTCGGCAACATCATGATTAACTTGAATGGGAAGGCCTAAGCCATGCCAGCACAAATCATCGAAACCAATGACACTCCGTTCAAAAATATCGACATTGATCCGGTCACGCTCGACATTATCGAAAATGCTCTGCGCAATGCACGGATTGAGATGGATGCCACGCTGGTGCGCACCGCCATGTCGCCCGGTATTCGCGAACAGGGCGATGCCTTTCCATTGATTGCAGCGCCTACTGGCGAGATGATCGTGGGGCAATTTGGCAGCTTTATCGACGGCTTTCTAAAGCTCTATGATGGCACTTTGGAAGATGGCGATATGATCTTCCTTTCCGATCCCTATTCCTGCGACGGTGCGGTCAGCCACTCCAATGACTGGCTGGTGCTTTTGCCTGTATTCAAAGATGGCCGCCTGATTGCTTACACCGCAATGTTCGGTCACCAGAGCGACATTGGCGGCAGCGTGCCGGGCTCCATGCCGATCAATGCCAGCTCCATTTTCG
>CALFEA010000143.1 GCA_937950385.1 uncultured Altererythrobacter sp.
ATGTTGCATTGCACCATAGATAGGGGCTGGCGCCTGATTTTACTAGTACCAAACCCCTAAGGCCTATCTTTCTTCCACTACGTAGAGGCCAGGTGCAGGGTCCAGAGGCTTGTGCGTTTTGTCCCCCAATGCCGCCGGTGCTGCTTTCGGTTTGCCGGAGCGTTTTTGTAGCCATTCCATCCAATAGGGCCACCAGCTGCCCTTGGTTTCCTCCGTACCTTGCAGCCATTTATCGGCTGTTTCCGGCAGTTTACCCTTCTTCTTTTGAATAAAGTATTTGGCCTTTGGATTGCCCGGAGGGTTGAGGATCGCCTGCATATGGCCCGATTGCGACAGGACATAGGTCACATCCTTGGAGCCAAACAATTGCGTCGAGCGATATGTCGCCTTCCACGGTGTGATGTGATCGGTGACCCCGCCAAGGATGAACAGGTCAGACTTCACCTTGGACAAATCGACCTTGTGATCGACCATTTCAACTTCACCCTTTTTGGTAAAGGCGAGGCTGTCGGACACTTCCAGAAAATCGCCCATCAGGCTGGCGGAAAGATTGGTCGCATCCGCATTCCAGAAAAGCACATCAAATGCGGGCGGATCAGCGCCCAGCAGGTAATTGTTGATGACATAATTCCAAA
Source organism: uncultured Altererythrobacter sp. (assembly GCA_937950385.1). Lineage (GTDB taxonomy): Bacteria > Pseudomonadota > Alphaproteobacteria > Sphingomonadales > Sphingomonadaceae > Erythrobacter. The sequence continues at coordinate 636 of CALFEA010000143.1, forward strand.
TGAGATCATTGGGCCGCAGCCATGCAAAACTACGCGCCAAATCATCGGCTTTAATCACGCCCTTTTTCGCAGCGCGCTGCTTCGCCAATTTCATGCCATTGTCGGATACAAGGCTGCCTGCCTCAATATCGGTCGCCTTGGGGTGAAGCACGCAGACCATAATCGTCAGCGCACCCAAAATTGCATCCTTATCCGATGCCAATTTCGAGGCGACCATCGCTGCCGTCTGTCCGCCTGAACACCCTGCCGATACATTGACCGTTTTCGAGCCAGTGATGGCGCTCACCGCATTCATCGCCTCGCGGCAGGAATTGACGTAATCGGTCATATTCCAAACGCCCTGTTCTTTCGACGGATTGCGCCAAGAGATCACAAAGGTTTGGATGCCATTATCGACTTGGTATTTCACAATCGACTTCTCTGGCGAGAGGTCGTTGATATACATTTTGTTGATCTGCGGCGGAATGGTTAGCTGAGGGATCTCATGCACTTGATCGGTGGAGGGCGCATAATGAATAAGCTCCATCATCTCTGTGCGCAGAACGACAGACCCTTTGGATGTCGCGATATTTTCGCCCAGCTTAAACGGGCGCTTGTCAACCTGGCTGACCATGCCGCGATTATTGACCATATCTTCATAGGCGTTTTTGAGGCCTTTGATCAGCGATAGGCCGCCGCTGTCGATCATGCGTTTTTGGGCGGTGGGATTGCCGATCAGCGTGTTGGTCGGCGCAAGGCCATCGATGATAATATTCGCAACGAAATTGGCGCGGTTGCGCTCCAGCTCATCGAGCTCCAATTCCTCCAGCCAATTGGACATCCCCTTTTGCACGGCGAGATAATATTGCGCGCCGGCACGAAAGAAGGGGTTATATTGCCATGCAGGGTCTATGAAGCGCTTGTCTTTTGGATCGGGGGCAAGGTCGGATTTGCCGGTCAATATCTTGACCATATCCTGACCAAAAGCTTGGCTGTGACGCATGACGCGCTGCGGATCGCTGGCAGTTTCCCGCAGCAACAATGCCACCGCGCCAATGAAATCCTCACGCGCTACACCGACAAGAGGTCCGAGCGCGCTGGTCGATTGTGCGGCCTCGTTTTCAAGCTTCACTTCGTCTTGCATAATGTCCCCTTTGTCATCCCACACATTGAGCCTGCATCACTGGCGGCTTGTTATGGGGCAAAGCATGGCTAAGACGCAGTGCTTTGGCAAGTTGACGTAACCGTCAATGATTGCGCTGATGAGAGCGACGAAAGCCCCGTTAACAGCATGTTTTCAAGCCCCCAACGGACAATATCTAGTTTGACTTGACCCAAGCTTAGGCCAAACTTGGATGTTTCAGGGCGGCTATTATCAATTTTGCAACCAAATCTGCTTACTACCCAAAAATCTAATAGGGTGGAATTTTTCGGGCAGCCTATCAGGCGCCCATTTTGATTGGAGATTTGGGACTAACTTCAGTTCGTACGCGGTATGGCCAGTTTGTTTTCAAAAATGCGGCAGTCAAACCAGCCCGAGGTCGAGAAGACCCCGGAGAATACGCCCGTGTGTCCAATTGAGGAATCCGACACGCGGCGGCGGATTGAATTGCTCGACAGTTTTGAACAAGCCGGTCTTGGCTGGTTTTGGGCAACCGATTCCTTTGGCCGGGTCATCTATCTTTCCCAATCAGCGACCAAATCGCTTGAAGTTGATCAATCCGACATTCTGGGCAAGCCGTTCAGTGATCTGTTCTCGGCTGACACTGATGAGAATGAGGATAAGCCAGAACGCCCGCTCGCCTTTTTGCTAGGTGCGCGCAATTCGATCGTCCAACTGCCGCTCAAGCTCGTCTTTGGTGGGTCAGAGTATTGGTGGGAAATCGCTGGCAAACCGCAATATGATAAGAATGGCGAATTTACCGGCTACCGCGGCAGTGCGAAAGACATTTCGGCAACGATTAATACCCGCCGCGATGCGGAACGCCTGTC
>CALFEA010000144.1 GCA_937950385.1 uncultured Altererythrobacter sp.
ACTTACGGCGCCTCGCCCATTCCGCTGGAACTGATGAAAGAAGCGATGGAAGTGCTGGGCTGCGGCTTTATCCAAATGTATGGCATGACCGAAACCTCCGGCACGATTACAGCGCTTGATCCGGCTGACCATGTGCCACAAGGCAGCGAACGAATGCGCTCTGTCGGCACGGCATTATCGGGTGTTGAGCTGAAAGTGATTGATGAGGAGGGTGCGAGCCTGCCGCCGGGAACAATTGGCGAGATTGCAACACGCTCTGTCAAAAACATGAAAGGCTATTGGCGGCTGGATGAGGCTACGGCTGAAACCATTGATGATGATGGCTGGCTGCGCACAGGCGATGCAGGTTATCTCGACGAGGATGGTTATCTGTTCATCCGCGACCGGGTGAAAGATATGATCATTTCTGGCGGCGAAAATGTCTATCCTGCCGAAGTAGAAAACGCGCTCTACGCCCACCCCCAAGTCGCAGATGTCGCCGTGATCGGCGTGCCCGATGAAAAATGGGGCGAGGCTGTCAAAGCCTGCGTCGTGCTGAAAGAGGGCGCTGACTTAAGCGAGGCGGATATCATCGCTCATGCGCGGGAACATATTGCGGGATATAAATGCCCCAAGAGCATCGATTTTATTGACGCTCTCCCCCGCAATCCATCAGGCAAAATTCTTCGCCGTGAATTGCGCGCACCCTATTGGGAAGGCAAGGATAAAGCGGTCAATTAAAGGTCTTATCAGCGGGAGGAAATACAAATGCGGTTTCTCGATAAATTCCAAGAGCCAGCCTATGCGATTTTGAGGATCATGAGCGGGCTGATGTTTGTCCAACATGGCACGCAGAAATTCTTCAACTTTCCGGCTGAATTTACCTATGATTTGAACGCAATGTCGATGGCCGCAGGGGGCATTGAAATTGTCGGCGGGCTCATGATCGCAATCGGCCTATTCACGCGCCCCGTCGCCTTTATCTGCAGCGGCATGTCTGCTGTTGGATATTGGATGGTGCATGGGTTGAATGATTTTTATCCCATCAACAATGGCGGCGAATTGATCGCGCTTTATTGCTTTATCTTCTTGTTTGTCGCTGCGCGCGGTGCCGGGATTTGGAGTGCTGACGGCGCCATGTCCAAATCCTGAAGTGCAGGTGATAGCACGCCTTCCGGTTCGCCAGTTAGCCTATTTCGTGCCTGATATAGAAACAGCAGCGCGCGCACATTCTGCCGCTTTTGGTTCAGGCCCTTTTTTCACCTTTTCCCATGTGCCGCTCGCCCGTAGCGTGCACCGGGGACAGGAGCGACCCTTCGACCATTCCAGCGCTTATGGCCAATGGGGCGATGTGATGGTGGAGTTTGTTCAGCAGCACAATGATGATCCCAGCGCCTGCCACGATCTCTATCCGGTGGGATCGGGGCGCTACGGGCTGCATCACACAGCCATTTGGGTCGATGATCTGACCGCCGCGATTGCAGAATTTGCAGAAGGCGGCATGCCGCTTGCACAGCTTTCCACAACAGAGTTTGGAACCGACTTTGCATTTGTCGATGCAAGCAAGTCGCTCGGCCATATGATCGAGCTTTACGAAGGCGATGATAATTTGCGCGGATTTTATGCAATGGTGCGCGATGCAGCGAAGGACTGGGACGGCAGCGACTTATTCCGGCCACTCAATTAGGAGAGCAAAATGTCAGGTGAAGCACAGCGCGTGATCGAGGAATTTTGGCGCATTCAGGATGATGGGGACTATACCAAGCTAGCCCCGCTTTTTGCTGAGGATGCCGTGCTGGAAGACCCGATCTGGGGCCGGTATGAAGGGCGCGAGGCGATCCTCACATTCATGACCACCATGGTCGCTGAAATGGGGACGCGCAAAATCCACTTCACCGTTGATGAAATATGCGGCGACGATCATGCCGTCTGGGCGCGTTGGACCATGCATGCAGAAGGCAGCGCACCGCGCGGCGGCGTGGGCATTTACAAAGTCGCAAACGGGCAGCTCACCTATTACCGTGACTATATGGACCCGCCAGAGGAAGATACAAAGCAATGACGCAAAAGATATTGCGCGAAGATTTTGACGGATGGGTGCAATTGACACTCAACCGGCCGGACAAACTCAATTCGCTTGATGTAGAGATGTTCGCCCAATTGCGAGGCCAGATCGAAGACCTAGGCCAGACATCTGGAGTTGGCTGCGTTGTTTTGCGAGGCGCGGGCAAGTGTTTTTCCGCTGGCCACGACCTTGGCGGGATTGCCACTGGAGAGGCTCCTCCATCCAAAGGCTGGCATTCAGAAACGCTGCGAATGCTCGAAAAATTGCCCATCCCAGTGATCGCTGCGGTGCATGGCCATTGTTACACCGGTGCATTGGAAGTGGCGCTGGCCGCCGATTTCATTATCGCATCGGACAATGCGCGTTTCGGCGACACTCATGCAAAATTCGCTCTAACGCCGGTGTGGGGGATGAGCGTGCGCCTGCCTCGCCGGGTAGGTATCGCCACCGCCAAACGCTTGATGTTCACCGCCGAAATGTTCGGTGCAGACGAGGCTGTGCGCATTGGCTTAGCGGAATATGCCGTCCCGCAGGATGATTTCGATGCTGAGATCAAACGCTTGGCAGAGCAGATCGCGGCGCAAAGTCACTTCAGCCATGCGGCCAATAAACGCCTTATTGATAAGGCAGATGCGCAGCCAGCCGATGGCGCATTGGTGCGCGAATGGATGGACGGCGAAGGGCGCGGCCCTGATATGCAGGAACGCATTGCCGCGCTGCAAAACCGCAAGAAATAGGCGCTATAGCTTGCGGTAAAGCGGATGATTGCTTTGATCGATTTTGGCCGTGGGCAATGGGAAGTCAGGATTAGGATCAAAGCCGGGTTGATCCACCAAGTCTGATTGCCAATCGAGCAAATATAGCCGCGCTGATATGCGCCATTCATCCTCCCTTTTCTCCCACTCATCCACATAACGCCCGCCATACAAATTGCCCGCAAGGCTACCGTCATCCTGAGGGTTTGCGCCTGCGAAAATGCCGTAGCATTCGCTGCTCGCCTGTGTCGGCGACTCGAATGCGATGATCAGGCCAGACAGCATATGCCAGCGGCGCAAGGAGTTTCGCTCGGTCTGCATAACGATGGGAAGAAAGTCCGCAGCCTTCCCTTTGAAAAAGCCGTAATCAATGTCCGCATCGGGCCAATAACAGCTCGCCTGCCCCTCATCATCCAGCCAATCCAAGGTGCGGGCATAGCGCGCCACCACATCCTCAATCGCCTTCTTATCCAGCAATTCTTGCAGTGCTGCCTCGCTGATATTTGGCATCGCTCTCTCCCCTTTTTCGCCAATTGGCGCCGCTCCCTAATTGCGCGACAACAGCGGCATTAGCCATAAGCCATTTGGAGAG
>CALFEA010000145.1 GCA_937950385.1 uncultured Altererythrobacter sp.
GCAAATGCTCGCGACCGTGATGGACGAGGACGCATTGGACGACGGCCTGATGTTTGACGGCTCATCGATCCAAGGTTGGAAAGAGATCAATGAAAGCGACATGATCTTGAAGCCTGACCTCAACAAGGTCTATCCTGATCCCTTCTCCGCAACGCCGATGATGATCGTATTCTGCGACATCGTTGAGCCATCAGACGGCCAGCTGTATGTCCGCGACCCGCGCGCGACATCGAAACGCGCCGAGGCCTATCTCAAATCTTCCGGTATCGGCGACACGATCTATGTCGGGCCAGAGCCTGAATTCTTCATGTTCGACGATGTTCGCTTTGAAGACGGCTATGCCGGATCAGGCTTTGCCATTGATGATATTGAGCTGCCGACCAACACCGGCAAAGAATATGAGCACGGCAATATGGGCCACCGCCCGCGCGCAACCGGCGGTTATTTCCCCGTAGCGCCCGTGGACAGCGCAATGGATATTCGCGGCGAGATGGTCTCCACCATGGTGGAAATGGGTCTGCCGATGGATAAGCATCACCACGAGGTTGCAGCCGCGCAGCACGAGCTGGGCATTACATTCAGTACGCTGACCGAAACCGCTGATAACGTGCAAATCTATAAATATGTCGTGCAGCAAGTTGCCCATGCCTATAACAAAACCGCGACCTTTATGCCCAAGCCAATTAAGGCCGATAATGGCAGCGGCATGCACACCCACATGTCGATCTGGAAAGATGGCAAGAACATCTTTGCCGGCGACGAATATGCCGGCCTCTCAGAAGCCTGCCTCTATTACATCGGCGGCGTGATCAAACATGCCAAGGCCTGTAACGCTTTCACCAACCCCACCACCAATAGCTACAAGCGTTTGGTCCCGGGTTTTGAAGCGCCTGTTCTGCTCGCTTATTCAGCGCGCAACCGTTCTGCTTCATGCCGCATTCCTTACGGTGCTGGCGAAAAGGCAAAGCGGGTTGAGTTCCGTTTCCCTGATCCATTGGCCAACCCCTATTTGTCAGGCGCAGCATTGATGATGGCGGGCCTTGATGGGATTGAGAACAAGATCCACCCGGGCGAGGCGATGGACAAGAACCTTTATGATTTGCCGCCAGCTGAGCTCAGCCAAGTGCCAACCGTTTGCGGTTCCTTGCGCGAAGCACTTGAGGCACTTGAAGCGGATCATGAGTTTCTGCTCAAAGGCGATGTGTTCTCCAAAGATCAGATCGAGGCCTATGTTGAGCTGAAATGGGAAGAAGTTTCCCGCATGGAAACAACCCCATGTGCTGTGGAATATGACATGTATTACAGCGCTTGATAAATGGGGTGCGCTCGCCCTGCGCGAGTGCAATCGCCTAGCGTATTACCAAGGAGGCCCGGCTGAAATGCTGGGCCTTTTTGTTGTGTACCGGCTACGTCATTAAACCTGATGCTATTTGCCCCTTTCAGATTTGGCAGTAATACTGCCTAATATGCGGGTTTTCTTCCTCTTATGTGCGTTTGCCGCCGCGCTTGCTTTGTCTTCCGGGACATTGACGACACAATCGCGCGCACAAACCCGGATAAGCTGCGAATGGTCGCATTCCATTGCGGTCACTGCGACCGCTGGCCCAGCCACCCATAGTGAGGAAATTCGCGTCGACCTTACCGCGGCTGACTTTCCCTCAGGCTATTCGATGAGCGCTAATGGGGACGATTTACGGGTCTTTGCCAGCGATAACGTTACCCCCGTCCCCTTCTTCATTTCGCGCTGGGACAGCTTCGCGCAACAAGCCACCATCTACATCCGCCCGCCCGCAATCCCTGGCGGCAGTTCGGCAAGTTACAATTTCTTCTTAGGCAATGGTTTCATAGCCTCCGCTTCTGACGCGCCGAGCGTTTTTCCCAATACCGGCCTACGGGTTCTCTCGCGTGTTTCAACCGCGGATCCAACGAACGCTGAAGAAGCCTATGCCGCTCTGAAAGCGGCCACATCCACTGTGGCAGACGTAGTCCGGCCCGATGTGTTCCGCATCAACAACCGCACATTTCCCGGCGGCACCAATGGCGATTACGGCTTCTGCGTCAGTACGCTGCTCAATGTCGGCCCCGCCCAAGCCGGTATTTGGGAATTCCGCGGTGGTTTTGACTTTGGCAGAGGCGGGCACTTCCAATTGGCCGAAACTGATCTGGAAGGTGACTGGAACGATGATCTATGGTGGGCGACCAGCTTCGCCAACGCTGATGTATTGCAAGGGTCGCGCAACCTTGGCGCAGGCTGGCACCGTCTAGAGGCCTTGGGGTTTGAGGGGTGCTGTGATGGCCCCATTGAAATTCAGGCGAGACCGCCCGGTGGGACTTTCACCGATCTGAGGACCACCAATTTCACTCTACGATCTGCGATTTGCACCAATATCACCGTCACCACTAGCACGGCACAAGAAGCCTGTCCCATCGCCTTGGATGTGACAAAAACTTCCACCGATTTTAGCGATCCCTTAGGCGGAGATTTTGCGATCCCCGGCACAGTCGTCAGCT
>CALFEA010000146.1 GCA_937950385.1 uncultured Altererythrobacter sp.
ATAAGCTCGGGCGGGCGTGCGCCCTTGCGGTCACCTGGTCGGTGACCGATCAGCGCTTTCTAGCGGGATTGCGCCAAGAGGATTGGCGCTTCCCTCGTGCCTTGGTGGCGGAGCTCGGTCGGCGACCAGCCGACCGCAAGCGCGACCGCGCGCCCGCAGCGGCGCAAGCCGCGAGGATATCGCACGCCGGATGGCGTGCGGAAAACAAAAGACTCGGTTCACTCTAGGCTCCACTCCATCCGCATAGCACCCCGAACCTCGGCGCTCCCCTGTGGCCTTGGTGGCGGAGCACGGTCGGCGACCAGCCGACCGCAAGCGCGACCGCGCGCCGCGCCTTATGGCGCGAAAGCCTAAGGGGCCGGATGGCCCCGCCGGCGTTTGAGGCTAAACAAACACAAGCACGCCTCTTGGCCCTGACCTCACTGCAAGCACCCAGAACCCAAGCACTGAACCTCCCGATTCTCACCCAAAACCCGAACAAAAACTAACGGTCCGTTAAATATACGGGGTTCTTTCTATAAAATACTCCAAAATGGAGAGAGTATTCCACCGAGGGTTACGCGCTTATTCTTAGGCAGTTGGACGGGTTTCGCTCCAAAACGGGTCTAACCTTGCGTGCAGCGCGGGAACTATTGGCGCAGAACACCGGGCATGACGAGAAAAACCCCCCTCCACTTCATCGACAGCTCCAGCCGTACGCGGGCAGAGTTGGCAAGGACCGGATTTGATCTGGGCCACCACGCGGAAGTCTATGCAGACGTATCGGACCTCACCGTCCATCCTCCGCGAGAGGGGATTATCATTGCCCGTGACGATGCAGAGGCAGGCGGCATTGCCATCATCCTCGACCGACTCAGCCGGCTCGGTATCTGGCTCCCGCTGATCGCGGTGGACGAAGCGCCCCGGCCCGGCCGGATCGTCGAAGCCATCAAAGGGGGCGCGCTCGATTACCTCGCTTTGCCCTTGGACGCAGAGAAATTCGCACGCTGCCTTACCCGGATTGAAAGCGAGGCAGAGATATTCGGCGAAGCCCGCAAACGCATGATCGAAGCACGCACTCGCATCTCCAATCTGTCACGGCGCGAACGCGAAGTGCTCGAATGGCTGGCCGAAGGATCCAGCAATAAAGTTATCGCACGTCAGCTCGAAATCAGTCCTCGCACGGTCGAAATTCACCGCGCGAATATGATGAGCAAGCTGGGTGCGCGCCATGCAGCAGAGGCCGTTCGGCTCAAGCTGGAGGCGCAAATGGATGCCCGGCCGCAAATGGGAATGGGGTAGGCGATCTCCCTCCCTCCCACCTATCCCCGCCACTTGCCGTAAATCGGGTCGCTTCAGGGTTTTGCCCTGACAATCTCGGGGCAGGCAGCCGCAAGCGTTGCCGCCCCGACTAGCGGTCTTAGGAACTCTTCATAATTGTTTCCCCCCGATAGGGTCGTTCACTTGGTGGGCGGCCCTATTGGTGTTGGAAACTTGTGTGCGCCTAGCGGCAAAAGCCTTTGCCGCTGCGCTCAAGGTGGAAATGATCGCGGTGCGCGGCATTGTAATCCGGCCCCAAAACTGTGCCGAAACGTTTGCATGCGCTGTTGAACACGGTGCGCAGAAATTGGCGCTCTTTTTGGCTTCCGCCGTCCCAATCGCCTGCCAGGCTGATCCGGCGGCCATCGGCAAACACAAAGGCCGATACGTCGATCGCTTGCGCTGTGGCATGGGCGGAGCGTTTGGCTGAACCTGCGACATTGCGGCACGAATATGTGCCCATCGTCTCTATCCGTTCCAGCCGCGTGCCCAAAATTTGCTGCGCTGCGCGGTCAACACCAAAGCGCGCCCAAGCGGTGAAGGTTGAGGCTGTGTCGCATTCCAGCGGACCGACATTGGACAGGCCGAAAATCGCTTCATCACCGCGAATAGACGACAGTTTCACAGTGTTCACATTGGAGCATCCGCCGCCAAAATATTGGTCTGCCAATGGCTCAAACTGCGTGCCGGTTTGGCCCAGCTTGGCAAGGCAAGTGCGCGAGCCTCGGCTAACCGCCATAGGGCGCGGTGCGGAAATTGGCGTTTTCACAGAACCTTGGGTAGCGACCCGGCTAGAGCTGTAATTGCTCGCCCCAGTGCTGCCGCCGCTAACCTGCTGCACAACCCCGCCACATGCCGCCAATGCGGCTGCAGAAACAGCAATCAATGCCGCCCTTAAAGATGTGCGGATCGATGCGCGAGTGCCGCTGCGGCCTTTGTGAAGAGTGCTTTCCATGAAAACACCTATGCCCCGCGCTTAGTTAATTTTGGCGGGAATAGGTTAGGTTAACGCGGCCCTAATTTTAACCAAGGTTTACAAGTGGATTTACCTCGGTGAAAGGCCGGTTCACTCTGCTGTAATCGTTAAGGTTACTGCATCTTTTATTCGGGCAATTCCTGAGCCACCGCTTCCCACAATTCGATTTTCACACCATCAGGATCAAGGATCCAGGCGAATTTGCCATATCCCTCATCTGCGCTGTCGAGCACCTTCACCTTCTTAACTTTGAGCTGTTTCACCATACCGTCGAGATCATCGACCCTAAGGTTGATCATAAATTGGGTGTTGCCCGGCTTGAGATAGGCGTTGTCCTTAAAATGGCTGATCAGCGAATAGGGGTTGGGATGGGGTTCATCTGTCCAATTGAGCTGCGGCCCATATTCTCCATCAAGCCCCAGAACCTCGCGGTACCATTCGCGAGTTTTGGCAGGGTCTTTCACCACATAAAATACGCCGCCCAATCCGGTTACTTTTGCCATGCTTACATTCCCTCTCCTGATCGCGGCGAATCGCGCGAATTGGGTCAATATGGCTGAGTTAGTTGATAAGATACATCCGAAGCGGCCCGTGAGGGGGCATGGAATTTTGGCCGGACAGGCCTGCGCCGCTTAAAAATTGGCTGCATGAAAATAACACGGTCTCGCGATGTAGGAAAACCCGCGCTCAAATAGCGCAGCGGTAGCGCACCAAACCCGCGCTCAAATAGTGCAGCGGTAGCGCAACAAAAACCCGCTCAAATCGTCTTAGCTATACCCCTTCAAAATTGCCTGCTGAACCAGGCCCCTGGCCCTTTCTACCATTCTGCAAATATGTCGTTTGCATGCTATATCTTTGTAATCGGTCACCCCAAAAGCTCCCCAAGGCGGTCCATCGTGATCGCCTGTTGCTGGGGGGCGCCGCACGACAAAGCCTGCACCGGAACGTGCACTTTCGCCAGTGGTACTATTGGTCATGCGCCATGCCGTGATCGCGGTATGGCGCGGCCATTCAGGTTCCTGTTTAATCGGTCAGAATTTGATCGAAACAAAGGACCAAAAGCATGGGGCCAATAGAAAGGTACGCGCGCTGCAAAGTTCGCGTCCCTTATTTTTACGCGGATTGCTCAAGGCAATGCTGGCAGAAATGTTCAGTTGATTTGCGCGCGGAACCGGATCGTCCAGCTGGGCGCCGCAGAGCCGCCGCTCATTGTCCCGTTAGGATTGACGCAGATAAAGCGCACATCCGGATCATATCCAGGGTCCGGTGTGTAATCGCAATCCGCAAAGCCAGCGGGCGAAGTCGCGGCATTGGAAAAGCCCACATTATTTGTGTAATCAAAGGTGAGGCCTGCGTCATTCTGAACAAAATAAATGGGCTCAGAAGTGAGCGTGCCGGGACCGTCGAAATCGCTGTTATAGAAGATCAAATTGCTGGGCAGGGCATCGATCATCAGATTGCTATTCGCGTCATAGCCGCTGCCCCCGCTATTGGTGACGGTGAGCTCATATTCGACATCTTGGCCGGGGATATGAAACACCCCATTGCCTTGGCCCGCGTAAACCTGCGAGGTTTTGGTGACGCTGAAGGCTGGCGGCGGCAAGTCAAAGCCGAAATTGCGGTTTGAAACCGTGGCGCCTGATGCCAGCACAGCAAGCAGGTTCTGCGGCGTTCCGAAAGTGGCTGAGGCAGGCAGGTCAGGGTCGTTTTCGATCACACGCAGCCGGTAATTGCTGCCGGGAAACATATTGATGAAGCGGTACATGCCATCTGCTAGCGTGCTAGTGCTGCTGATAAACAGATCATCGGTAGTAGCGGCTGTTCCGCGGTCATCATACAATTGTACGGTGATGTTGCTAAAGGTCGCCTCTCGCGCAGATTGGAATATGTTGTCGCCATCGACATCGGAATAGACGGAGCCTTCGATCACGCCGTTTTGCCCGGTGCAGCGCTGCAATTCGACATTATCGATGTAAAAGTCGCGCCCGCTAGCACCGGTTTCGAGCGAGCGCAGAGCAAATAGCACCTCGGTCCGGTCACCAGCATTGAAAACATAGGAATACAGCTTCCATTCCAATGCAGATTGAAACGCTTGGAGCGGTCCGGTGTTCAGCGAGGTTATGCCGTCAATTTCTAGATTGATGTCATTGGGGGTGCCATTGGGTTCAGAATTCGTGGCCCAAAAAGACACTTGGTAATTTGCGTTAGGAACAACGTTCTGCGCGGAGAAATTGATCGTTGGCGTGGTGACATTGGGATCAGAGGCGAAGAACCGCCCGGTCGCCCCATAAACAGGATCGGTAATGCCGGGATGCTGATATGGATTGCGCGCGGTTTGCGCATTGGCGATGAACCCAAAGGCCCCGTGAAAGAAACTGTAAAAGTTCGCGAATTGCCCGCTGTCAATCTGCCCAGGGTAGGGGTTGGACGAGGGTGACTGGTCGGGTTGGCCGTTTTCAAAACCAAACGTACCATTGTCGAAATCGGTCAGCAGATTGCCGCCGATCAGCGTTCCGCCCTGCGCTGTGCAGGACGTTGTGCTGGTGGTGTTAATTGTCTGCGCGGCCCAAGCTATAGATGGCAGCGCCATTGTCAGCAAGCATAGGCAAACCATCAATGCCAAGCGCAGCGGTGGCTCGGCACGCAGAAAATATGCAAAATCGACGAGGCGCTCTGTCATCATCTTGCGGTAGTTATGGGCGCTTTCAAAACCCTTAAACGGAGACCGGAAACCGCGATCTATTTGTTAAATTTCATTAGCGGTTTTGGGCGCCTGCCACTTACACAGCCGCTTGCCTCGATGGTTAAAACTGCGTCGTGAACTCGGCCACGCTTTGCGGGAGAATATCCAGCAGCGCTGTTTCGATCACTTTATCGAAGCCAGTAATCACGAACATGCCGACCAGCAAAAGGCTGACGCCAAAGGCTGGTTTGGCGTATTTGGCCACCGTTTGCATGGCTTGACCGCGATCGCGCATGGCTCTGCGGGATCCGTAAGCAAAGGCGAGGATCGATGTCGCAACGCCCAATCCGAACACAAGGAATGTCACAAAGCTGGTGAACAAATCCTCGCCCACGCTGGCCGCCGCAATCGCGACGCCCAATGTTGGGCCAACACACGGCGCCCAAACCACGCCCAGCAATAGGCCAACGGCAAATTGCCCGCCTGCGCCCCCTTTATCCGTGGCTCCGCTGATCTTGCCAAGGCGTTGGTGGCCGAAGTTGGAAATGGGTGCGGCAAGGGCGCTCATTGCGGCTTGTAAGCGGGGGATTAGCAAGACGACGCCCGCCAAAACGAGCAATCCTCCTGCGCCAATCCGGACATATTGTTCGTTCAGCCCGATGGAATAACCAAACGCAATCACGCCAAAGCCAAACAGGGTGAAGCTGGTCACCAGTCCCAAGGCCAATGCGAGTGGGCCAGCACGGCTTTTGCTGAGCGCCGAGGTGACGAGGATCGGCACCAGCGGCAATACGCAAGGATTAAGGATCGTTACCAATCCGGCAACAAATGCGAGCGCGAGACTGGCGAGCATGGTGTTTTAGAATGCGTCCAGAACGGCTTTACGCAGCGCAGCGCGATTGGTTTGCGCGATCGAGCGAGCGACTTCTTTCTTGCCCTTAAACACCAGAACGG
>CALFEA010000147.1 GCA_937950385.1 uncultured Altererythrobacter sp.
TTGCGGGCGGCGGCCGGGCGGTAAGCGTCAACGGCCGCAATGGAATATTGAATTCGCTGCGTTCGTCTAAAGAACAAGGCCAATCCAACTTCAACAATCCAGGCACAATGCTGGTCGGTCTGGGCGCAGATTTCGATCTGACACCAGACTTTCGTATCTCTGCCAATGCCAACCATTTGTGGTTTGAGGATACGTCTTCCCTGCAAGCCCTTCGGGTCGAAGGCTCGATCCCCAAAGACATTGGTTTCGATCTTTCAGCAGCCGCTATTTACCGGCCCAAAGCCAATCAAAATATTGTTTTCCGCCTCTCTGGCGCAGCGCTCAAATCGGGTGATGGGTTTAAAGACCTGTTCGATAATTTGAATGGCGGCAGCACCTATTATTCAATCCTAGCGAATGTGATTTTGACCTACTGATGCGCATATTCCGCCTTCTTGCCCTTACGATTGCCGCTCTCACCTTGGGGGTTGCTTTGATGTTTGGAGCCGCGCCTGCGACCATTGCAGCGGAGAAGGAAAAACCGGTTAAGCGCGACTACACGCGGGTTATTTCTGCGCCAGCACCGGCCACGCAAACGGTGGCGGAAATGCAGGCGAAATCCGATGGCTGTTATTCGTGTCATGTGAAGACAGATGCGCCGACTATGCACACCAGCACGGCGGTACGTTTGGGCTGTGTGGATTGCCATGGCGGGGATGCGAGCGTGCGCGGCGATAGCAGCCTAGAGCATAATGACCCGCTGTATGTCTCTGCCCGCGATCAAGCGCATGTGCTGCCCAAATATCCGGGCAGTTGGAATTTCCCATCCTCCGCGAACCCAAAGCAAAGCTACACTTTGCTCAACAAGGAATCGCCGGAATTTATCAAGTTCAACAACCCTTCTGATTACCGCGTTGCGCGCGAGGCATGCGGGTCATGCCATTTGCCAATTATCGAGGCGGGTGAACGATCACTAATGGCGACAGGCGCGATGCTATTTGGCGGCGCGGCCTATAATAATGGCATATTGTCGGCAAAGAATTACATCTTGGGCGAGGCCTATACCCGCGACGGTCAGCCTGCAAAAATCCTAAGCCCCGGCACAAATGGCGTACCGGGTAAAGTGACTGAAGAGCAAAAAGCGCGCGGTGCAATTGGCACGATGTATCCACTGCCAGCATGGCATGTGATCCCGCCAGCTGATGTCTTCCGTGTGTTTGAGCGCGGCGGCCGCACGATCAACTCGCAATTCCCTGAAATTGGCTTGCCCAATCCAACCGGTTCTATCCAACGTTTGGAAGAGCCGGGCCGCCCTGATCTTAAGCAATCAAACCGCGGTCCAGGCACAGGCCTGCGGGTGGCGATCCCTGTGCTCAATATTCATAAGACACGCCTCAATGATCCGTTCACATGGTTCATGGGCACCAATGAACAACCAGGCGATTACCGCCATTCAGGCTGCGCAAGTTGCCATGTGGTCTATGCCAATGACCGCGAGCCGCGCCATTCGCTGATCTACGCAAAATATGGCCGCGATGGGCAGTCTGTTACGGTCGATCCGACCATTTCTGGCAAGCTTGAGCCTAAGGACAAATATGGCGGCCACGGCGATGACCACTCTGATGCAGGTGGCCATGGGGACGTAAAAACGCCTGAGGATCACCTCGCTGAAAAAGGCGTCGATTTCAAAGCCAATTTCTATGGCGAAGATGGCAAGGTGAAGGAAAAGGGGCATCCACTGCGCCATGTCTTCACGCGCAGTATTCCAACCGCGCAATGCATGAATTGCCACATGCACCAGCCCAATATTTTCCTCAATTCCTACCTTGGCTACACCATGTGGGATTATGAAAGCGACGCGCCCTATATGTGGCCCGGCCCGCATAATAAGACGCCAAAACCGGTGAATATGAGCGAGGAAGAATATCAAAAGACCTTCAAGCAGCAGAAGTATCCTACTGCTGCAGAGGTTCGCGAAATTCTTGACCGCAATCCAGAAGGCGCTGCGCCCAAAGGGCTGTGGGGCGATCTCGATTTCCTGCGCAATGTGTATGACCTCAATGAAGAGCTAACCGATACGCAATTTGCCGATTATCACGGTCACGGTTGGAATTTCCGCGCGATCTTCAAACGCGACCGCGAAGGCAATTTGCTCGATAAAGACGGCAATATCGTCGACAATGACGATCCGGAGAAATTCCGCCGCAAGGATGAGCCCAAATTTGTCGAGCCTGGAACCAATCCGGGCAAGGCTGTTCACCTTATGTCGATCCATGCGGAAAAAGGCATGCAATGTGCCGACTGCCACTATGCGCAGGATAGCCATGGTAATGGTTTGATTTATGGTGAAGTCGCCAATGCGATTGAGATCGGGTGCAAGGATTGCCACGGTACAGCAGACGCTTTGCCGACTTTGCGCACCAGCGGCCCGGCGGCTCCGCCAAAGGGTCATAATATGGCGCTATTGCGCAATCCTGATGGTCAGCGCCGGTTCGAATGGACCTATAATGACAATGGCGAAAAGGTTCTGATCCAGCGTTCTATCGTTGATCCTGAGTTGGAATGGGAAGTTAGCCTGACGAAGAATAGCGTCACGCCGACCAGCACCGGATTTAACCCCAAGGCGGCGCGGGCCAAGCTGATGTCCAAATGGGGCGCAGAGGATGGCAGCTTTGCCTTTGGCACCGGCGTGGCCGAGGATGACCGCGCGCATGGTGAAGAGGAAATGGCCTGCTTCACTTGCCACCTTTCGTGGACGACATCTTGCGGTGGGTGTCACTTGCCAATCGAGGCAAACTGGAAATCGAAACTGCACAAATATGGCGGGGAAACCACACGTAACTTTGCCACATACAATCCGCAGGTCGCGCGCGATCAGATGTTCCAATTGGGCAAGCACCAGTCGACCAAAGGCAATCAAGTCGCGCCTGTTCGCTCTACCAGCGCGCTGATCCTGTCATCGACCAATATCAACCGCGAACGCATCTATGTGCAGCAGCCTCCGGTCTCAGCCATTGGCTTTAGCAGCCAAGCCTTCGCGCCGCATTTCCCGCATACCGTGCGGATGACAGAGACGAAACAATGCTCCGATTGTCACTTGTCTGAGGAGGAGAATAACAATGCGATCATGTCGCAATTGCTGCTTCTGGGCACGAATTATGTGAACTTTGTGGGCATGAATGCTTGGGTTGGTTTGGATACTGGATTTGAAGCTGTGCGGGTCACCGAATGGGATGAGCCGCAGTCAGTGCTGGGCTCTTACCTGCATAAATATGCCTATCCTGATTATTGGAAAATGCATGTTGAAGACAATGACCGCGAGCTGAAAGATTGGGTGCGCGGCAAGGCGTTTGACGATGATCTTTCAGGCGAAACCAAAGCGTTCGAAGAATTTGCCAACGTGCATGAAGGCACAAAGGATGCTGTGCGCTGCCTCCAATTGCGCGGTGAATATATGTATGTCGCCGAGGGCAAGGGCGGTTTCCGCGTCTATGATGTTGCCTCGATTGGCAATAAAGGCATTTCGGAACGGATTATCTCCTCTCCCTTTAGCGCCATGGGCCAAGATACCCATGTGAAAACAAAGAATGCGACCTGCATGGCTCTGGCCACAAACCAGCCCATCAATCCGCTGCGCAACACCGCTGAAATGCGTGCCGCGAATGAGGAGCAACCGTTCCTGCCGATCTATTCCTATGCCGCGATCACTGACAGCGTTGAGGGCCTGATCCTTGTCGATGTCAATACGATGGGCGATGGCGAGTTCCGCAACAACAAGCTGAAACGCGCAATCACATGGAACGAAGGCGGCATTTTGAACGGTGCACGTCACATCCATCTGGCTGGCGAGATTGCTTATATCACTGCGGATCGCGGCTTGGTTGTTGTTGATTTGGCTGATCCGATGAACCCGCAAGTGGCCGCTGTGCGCGAGCTGAATGATGCGCGCTCCTCCGCGATCCAATTCCGCTATTTGTGGGTGACCGATAGCGAAGGCGTGAAGCTCTTCGATGTCACAAACCTGCGCAATCCCGTCGCCCGGCCAGAGGGAACAGTGCGCATGGCCAATGCTCAGCGCATGCATCTGGCGCGCACCTACGCCTATGTTGCGGCGAAGCAAGACGGGCTCGTGATCCTCGACATTACCAAGCCTTTGGCGCCCAAACTCTATAAGAAGGTGACACTGGGCGGCACGCTGAACGATGCAGAAGATGTAGCAGTTGGTTCGACCAATGCCTCGCTATTCGCTTATGTTGCCGATGGGCAGAACGGGATGAAAGTGCTGCAACTAACATCACCTTCCAGCCAGCCGAATTTCTACGGCTTTAGCCCTGCACCTATGCCTGAAATGATCGCATGGGCGCGGACCAAGGGGGCGGCGCTGGCGGTGTCCAAGGGACTGGAGCGAGACCGCGCGGTGGATGAAACCGGCGGGCAGATGGCGGTCTTTGGACGGCTGGGATCGCGCCCCTTCACCCGGGCCGAGATGGAGCGCTTGTTCCTGACGCGGGCAGGGGTTCCGTGGAAGGTTTCCGACAAGCCTGATATGCGGGCCTGGCAAGGTATGGGCAGCGATGCGCTTCGCCGCGCTGCGGCACCCTATGTGCCAAGCTCGCCTAAGCCCGCGCGGCTTCCAGCACAGGATTACTCCGCGAATGTGCGGCCCGTTCCTGTGCAATCAGGCGAGGAACTGCCGCCGGTTGTGCAATCAGATCAGCTGCCCCCTGAACCCGCGCCTCAGCCTGATGATATGCAGGTCACAGCAGAAGCGATGAGGCCAGAGCCGCAAGCCGATGATAGCTTTGAGGCAGCATTCGACAGCGAAGTTGGCGGAGAGTGAATTGCCAATTTAGTAGGCAGCTACTAGACTAATCAGATGACATGTAATTCTGCAAGAATTAGATTAAAGGTTCCGACGTCATTTGGGGTCATTGCCATTTTATTTGGAACTCCGCTTTTGGGGCAATCAAAACCTCCAGAGGATGGTTCTTCAAAAACGGCAAGTTTGCCGAAGATTTATTATGTCTCTCGACCCGTTGAGCAGACCTTGCCTGATCAGCGAAATCAGAAACCTGGACCTCCGCCTCCCGCACCTACTGTGCCACCACCAACTCCTCCGCCTCCGCTACGACCGGACATAGCCCAATCGATAGATACGCATGACTATACACGGATTGCAAAACCAAAATCGGTGGCCCGTTGGAGTAGGCGGATTCTGGATAATATGCCGCCTCAAGCGATAAGAGAGCGCTTAGAGGGAACGGTGCATTTTGCGGTTGCAGTCAGTGAGAATGGAAGAGTTGCGGATTGCATTATTACCCAATCGAGTGGGCATTCAATTTTAGACGAGGCTTTGTGCAGAGGTATGAGACGATTTGCACGCTTCGACTCAGCTTTAGACAAGCTGGGTAATCCCATTCCGGGAACATTTTCCGCTAGGTTTACTTATAAGGTGCCGCCGCGACCGCCAAAACCAAAACCTGAACTGCCACAGGATCTGTCGAGAGGACTGACGCCCAAGGAACCAACCAATTGGGTAAAGCGCATTCAAGACAGCATGCCCAGTGAGGCGGTGCGTTTAGGCTTAAGTGGGACCGTAGGCCTTCGTGTTAGGGTTGGGACCAAGGGGCGGATAACAGCCTGCGGGGTCGACAAGAGTAGTGGGCATTCTACTCTCGATTTGGGCGCTTGCAAAGGAATGCTGCGCTATTCGCGGTTCAATCCCGCTTTGGACAAGCAAGGCAAGCCGACAGTTGGAAGCTACTATTTGGCCATCACTTACAAAAACCGGCAGCCGGAACTAGCTACTGTTTCCCAGCAATGATCCGCGCGGCATCGGCAGGGTCTTGGAATGGGTGAAAATGCGTTATATCGGGCCGGTGCATATCGCTGCCTTGCGGCAAATGATCCGCCAATCCGGGCCAAGTGGGCGATGATTTAAAGTCACTGAAATTGGTCCTCAGCGCGCGTACCACGGTAACCGGAATATCCACTTTCTTTGCGGCATCGATGATACCCTTATTGCTTCGGCTGGAGCCATAGACGCTGGCCTCTATTTCTGGCGCGCAGGCCAGTTCCATGCCTTCACCGCCCGCCTTATCCAAAAGCCCATATTCGCAATAATCGCGCAGCACGCGCGGATCATAGAGCGAATAAGGATCGCGGTCCTTAAACCGATCAAACATTTCATCGGCATTGGCAAAATCGCGGCGGCGTTTAATCGTTGGATGCGGCTCGTCAGGGTTGAAGGATAGCTCACCGCTTTCATACCATTCCGGCTCGACAATCACGGGATCAAACAGGGTTAGCTCGCCAAGGAGCACAGGCGCATCTGCGGCAACTTGCAGTAGGATATGCCCGCCCATTGAATGGCCGATACCATGCGCGCGCTCTATGCCGAAATGCTCCAGCAGCTCGCGCACTTCGCCTGCAACATCGAGCCAATGGGTGATGGGGTCGCCGCCAGACCGGCCATGGCCATGCAGGTCTAAACTGAGCACATGCGCACCGGGAAAATGCTCGATCACAGCATCAAAAACTCTGCCGTGAAATCCGGTGGCGTGGGCAAACAACAGACTGGGCGCGCTGCCTTTAGCTTCGGCATTCCATTCCCAAATGGCAAGTTCGATACCGCCAATAGGCGTCATGTGCAGTGCTGGCTGTGTCATGTTGTCTGCCAAAGCCGAGCGCGCGAGCAAGCGCAACTTGTCATTTTGAGCAGCGGGCTAGTGCCTGTCCTATTCGCGCTCCGCAAACATCTCGCGGATCATTGGCTGCAGATGCGGGCCGTAATTGGCGAGGACTTCCCAATCGCTGACCTTTTCATAATGCGAGACCAGCGTTTGTCCGTCCCATAGATGCATCGCATAAGTCGGCGGTTCAGTTGTAATAAGCGCGCGGGCATCGGGTGTATCGGGTGAAATTTCGCGCAAATCCATCGACACAAGCGGCGCGACAGAGGGCGTCACGCTGAGCGGAATACCACAAAAGCGCGTGTTGATTGGCCGGTGCAAATGGCCGCAATGAATGGCATGAATTTGCGGTTGATCAGTCATAGCTTCCGCCAAGCGCAGCATCCATGGCTCATCCGCGCCAGGGTCCATCCAACCAATGCCGGAGATTACTGGGGGGTGGTGCATAAAGATGACCGTGGGCGTTTCGGAATTGGCGGCTAGCGTTTCTTTGAGCCACGCCGTGCGCGCCTCACAAAAAGCACCGCCATGGCGGCCCTGTTCAAATGTATCGAGCATCACGATCAAAAGCCCATCTTGCTCAATCGTATATTGGACAAAGCCGCCGTCCATTGTTGGGCAATTGGGGAAGACGCGCAGCAATTCTTCGCGGCTGTCATGATTGCCCATTAGAGGGTGAATTGGCCACGGAATTTCTTCCAGTGCCGCTGCGATTTTCTCAAAACTGTCGCGGTCGCCGCGGTCTGTCAGGTCACCCGTTAAGACCAGCATATCGGGCTTATTTGGAGCTTTGAGCAAGCGTGCCAGCGTCTGCCGGAAACGGATGCGGTTAAGCTCCTCCGGCTTAGCGTCAGGATCGAAGCCGATATGAATATCGGTCATTTGCGCGATCAACATGAGTGAAGCCTTTCCGTCATCGCCTATCGCCCATTTCTGCTGATTAGAGCGGGTTTATCGGCCTTCATCGCCGGATGGTCCGAGGGTAGCTTGCCGCTGGGCGGATGATATTGGTGACACATGGCGCAGGATGAGGGAACCTCTTCCTTCGTGGGGCGCTGCCCAATTTTCTCGCCGATATGGCAATCGCGGCAGACAGCTATATCGGGCAATAGCAAATCGCTAGATGAGGAGGAGGTGTCTGCCGCATGGCATGTGCTGCATGTTTCTTGGGTATGCGCCTCGTGGGTGAAGCGGCCTTTCACAAGGTAATAATCCGATTGGAAGACGGGCATCAAATCGGCGCGGCCATTGACTGTGGTGCGAACGTGGCATTCAGCGCACACACCGGTGCGCGAGAGGATATTATTGGTCGCAATCAATGACGGTTTGGGTTTGCCAAAGGTTGGATAGCGGCGACCGGGAACAGATGCGCTGCCAGTGCGGCCGGGACGTTTACGGGCCAAGCCGCGCGGTTTGGGCCGAGAAACGGCAGCACGTTTTGCGCCGACAGATGCGCCCGCAACGCTTCGCAGATCAGCCAAAGCCTTGCCGACATCGCCGTGGGTGAGGGAGCGGAAACCGCTGGCATCTCGCCCGATCACTAGGCTGTGACAAGCGGCGCAATCCTCTTCCATTTTTACCGGTGCGAAGTCATCCTTATCCTCTGAATAGGTGTGACAATCGGCGCATACTAAAGTCTTGCCATATCCTTTTGCTCCCAGACTCCGAGCCATACGGGTCACCCCGCTGCCGGCATCCAAATGGATATCATGCGGGAAGATCATACCGTTATAATCGGTCATGCCCTTGGTCATCACCATGCGCGTCGGCTCCAACTGGCCGGGGCCAGTGCGTACGCGGACTTTAAACTGCGGGTGATCGCGGCCAAAATCGCCAGCATTGCCCAGCTTCGTATCGGTCAGGCGTTTGTCCATCCCATCATGGCAATCAGCACAGAAGGCCTGCGTGGTCGGCTGCATCTCAACCTTGCCCTCATGCTCTGTGTGGCAAGTGGTGCAGGAGCCTTGACCCTCTTTGCCGAGATATGTCGCAATGTCCCATTGGATCTGATCGCCTTGCGAAATGGGCCCAGCGCCGGTTAATTGGCGCGGGATTTCGGCATGGTCATCAATGGCTTCGTGACAGGTGAGGCAAGTCGAGTCCTGCACCGATTGGAACGGCTCGACGTGGCAGGCCTCGCAATTGTCCTCCAGATCATGGTGCGCTTTGCTGAGCGCGCCCGTGCTCCAGCTGGAATCCATTGCCACTTGGCCCGGCTTTTCCGCATCCACTTCCCGATCGCGGTCGCGGGTGAGGTGCGAGTAAACGGGGATCGCAAGGAAAGCGAGTAGGATTACGGTCAAGCCAACCCACGCCATTATCCGTTTCGATGGCAGGGCGCTTGCCAAAGCAAAACCCGACAATGCATCGCTATCACTAGCGGTATCGGTGATTTGCGTTTGCGTGATGGTGACAGGCGAGCCAGCCTCTTGGCTAAACGCAAAGCGGTACGAACCAAAGCTAAGTTCTGTTCCGGTGGCCGGGTCGAACAGCGCTTCTGTAACGGTCTTGCCGTCTTGACCAAAGCCTAGCGTGCCTGCTGCGACTGCGCGCAATTGGCCGTCTTTGGCGTGTTCTCCGGCGGGTTCTCCGGCGGGTTCAATCGTCGCGTGGTGCTGTTCTACCGCCAGATCGGGCAATTGCAGATCATTATCCGCTGAACGCCCAATCGTCAGGGTGTCGCCTTCATGCATGCGGTCGCGGATGATCTCGCGGCCGGCCGCTGTAAAATCAATGGTGCGGATCAGGAATGTCATATTAGCGCCTGCCCCCTCACCAATAATAGAACACACTGACGATATGGGCCGTAAGGGCCGCAATCAGCGCAATCGTTGTTGGAATATGGATGAAGAGCCAGACTTCGAGTAGCGCTTTTAAGCGCATCTGGCGGCGGATTTGGCCCAGCTGGTCCTTGCGGCGTTCTAGTAATGTCAAAACGCGTTCTTGAGCCTCGTCATTTGCGCCCTTGGAGAAGGCAGCAAAAGCGCGGCTAGTGGCGCATAATGGGTAGGCTCCTGTCAGCCGCGCGGTAAATCCGGCGCTGAACACATCGGCCTTAAGGGCTGCAATTACACGGTCGGAATTTGCGCGAGCCAATGGCTGCGCAGCGCTTTCCAATTGGCGGTCAAGTGCGGCAAGCGCTTCCACCATCTCGCCCCGCGTCATTTCATTGCGATTGTTCGAAAGCGCGCGCGGCAGACTGGCGTAAACGGTGATGCCGTAAATCCCGCTCACAATCACGAACAACATCAGACCGTAAGCCAGCGTGTGAATGTTCCAACCAAACTGAAAGCCGGTATGCAAAGTGCCGACAACAACCAGCGCAAGGCCAAGGTAAACATGGGCAGACGTCCAAGCTTTCAGGCTCCAATGCCCTGCGCTCATCCGGCGTTTGCGAACGCCCAGCATGGTTAGCCAAAGGATCAGCAGCGCGCCGATTGTACCGAGAGTATAGCCGAACCAGCTGCCGCCATTATGGCGCGGCTCGACCTCGATGGTCATATAGCCATAGATTGATGCGCCGCTCAGTATCAGCGCGATCCACATCCATAAAAAACCCTTATGGGTCAGGAAGCTGGAATGATCGGTGTTCCGGCGCTTTTCATTGAAGGCAAAATTGCCTTTGCGCGCCGATTTGCTCTGGGCCTTAGACGCCATCAATCCGCCCCCTCAACCAGTTTGGTGAAGGTAAGGAATTTCTCTGGCGCGACGCGGATCGCTGCACCAGTTGGGCAGGCGCGTACGCAGGCGGGGCCGCCCTTGATCCCTGCGCACATGTCGCATTTGATTGCGGTTTTGGGCTGAGTCGCCCCTTCTTTTGCCGATTTTTTGCTGCGCCAATCATAGCTTGCCTCGCCCGGGCCGGGGCCAGCGCCAAACAATAGCCATGATAGCAATGAGGGCTTCTTCGGCGGTTTGGCATCCATGCGGATCACGCCATAGGGACAATTGCGCTGACAATTGCCGCAGCCAATGCAAGTCTCGTCAATGAATACTTCGCCATCAGGGCCGCGCTTGATTGCATTGGGCGGGCAATCAGCCATGCAATGCGGGTGTTCGCAGTGGCGGCAGGATGTGGGCACATGCAGATGCGCGTAAGTGCGGCCGGCTTCACGGTCGAGGCGCGAAAGCCCCTCATGACTGTCAGCGCATGCTTTCTCGCAATTGTCGCAGCCAACGCAGAGCTTTTCATCGATCAGCAGCACGTCAGTCGCTTCGCCAAGGCCATTGTCGACCAGGAATTGCGCGGTTTGCGAATACATATCGACCGCGCCGGAAAAGCTGTCTTTTTGCCCCTCGATAAATTCATTCACTTCGCGGCGGCTGGCCATGTCTTCCATGGTGCGCTCGCGCAATTGCGGCTTGCGCTCCATCAAAGCGGTGAACACTTCGCCGGGAAAGCGCACGACTTGTGCTTTAATCGCAGCTTTGACCGTGGCCGTGCGAGCAGAGCCATCGATCACAGCCATTTCACCGAAATAGGAGCCGGCTGGAAGGTAGGATAAGAACACTGGCTTGCCGCCAATATCCTTCTCTACGATCATTGATCCGCGCTGGATGACGTAAATGTCTTTGTCGTCAGCACCTTCTTCGATCACGGTTTTGCCGCTGGGCACATCGACCAATTCGGCCGCTTCAACCAATTCGGCGACATCGTCCTTGTTGAGGCCGGAGCCGAACATTTGGAGGAGTTGCCGCTCAATTGTAATACGGTTCACCGCGCGGCCTGCAGCTGGCACGGTCGCGATCAGTTTCAGCGCTGCACCGCGCGACAATTCGATCACTGTGGTTGGTTCAGCCGCTTTGATTGTGGCGCCGCGCTTGCGCCCAGAAATCAGGCCAACTTCACCAAAGATCGTGCCCTGTTCAATTGGCACAGTGATGGAGGCGTCGTCAGGATTGACTTCAACCTCAACCGATCCTTCAGCAATGGCAAACATGGAAGAACCCGGATCATTGCGGACAAAGATCACATCACCCATGCCATAATGGCGCACATCGCTGTCGAGCATTAGCTCGCGCATTTGCAGCGGCGAGAGTTCTTCTAAGATCACGATGTTCTTGTTGAACACCTCCAGCCATTCTTCGACTGAGCGGGTTCCGGGTAGGGCTGCGAATTTCTCGGCCAAAATGGGCTCATCCGCAGGCTTCAGATCCAAATTCCCATTCAGAAACTCGATCACATCATAGCCCTGGTTCATACAGTGTTTGATGAGCGGGTATCCAGCAAGCGCGCCAATCACATGGACGCCGGCCTGTGTGGTTTCAAAGCTTGGGGTTAGCTGCGGAAAGGCGGCGCGATCTTCGGATGTGAAATCAATCCCGCAGGATTCCACAAATTTGCGCGGAGCTTGCGAGCCTGTGCGGGCAATGATCCGGTCGCAGGGAATGGTCTCTGTGCCGTCGCGCGTTTCTAGAACCAGCTCGCCGTCTTTTACTTCGGCGGGGTTCGTCTCGCGCCTTACGAAAATGCGGCCATTGGCCTCAGCTTCTTCCAGCAAAGCAACATTGGCCGCCTTTGCGCGCGCAAATTCAGCATTGCGGTTGAGGATGGAGACGATGTTGCGCTGAGCCTCATCAGCGGCAAGGCCAAGCGCGTTTTCAATTCCCGCGTCACCCGATCCAATCACGGTAATATGCTCATCGACATATTCACCCGGGTCATCGAGTTGATATTGGATCATTTTGTGGTCTGAGCCCGGGCAGCGCAGCATATTGGGATTGCCCTGCGTCCCGATGCTCATAACGACGCTTTCAGCTTGCACCGTGTCACCATTTTTCAGCTTGATCTCAAATGCGCCGATTGAGCCAGCGATCTCGACCACTTCGGCATCGAAGCGGACATTGACTTTGCCCTCTTCGATCTGGCGGTTCCATGTGTCGAGGATAAATTCGCGTTTGCCCGCGTCAAAATCGAGGTCAGAGCGCAGCACCAGATTGCTGGGCGTCGCCATGACGTGCTTGCCTTTTTGATATTTGAAGATGGTGTCAGACAGATGATCTGTCTTTTCCAAAAGCACGTGCGTCATGCCCAGCGCTGCTGCATGCGCAGCGGCACTCAGCCCAGCAGGGCCTGATCCAACAATGGCAACGCGATAAAGGTCCGGCACCTAAAACCCCCCAAAAGGTAACACCGGCGACCATATTATTTTTATTATGTCTAACATCATAGGCATTATGCGACAAAAGAGCCAAGGGGAATTGCAGCAATATTATCCCGCTGTTAGCAAGCGGCCCTATGGACCAAGAGAATCAAGACGAGTTAAACGCTGGCGAGACCCCCAAATCGGGCGCCAGTCGTTGGGGTATTGGATTGCTGCTGGTGGCGGCGCTTTTGGTGGCGGGTGTGCTGGTTTGGCGGACTTTGAACGAAGGCGGTAGCGGCGAAGAGATCGCCGCGGGCTCAACTGAACCTGGCATTGCAGAATTGCTTGAGGCCGCAGAAGGTGACCCTGAAAACACCGATCGCTGGCTGGAATTGGGCTTCGCGTATTTTGAGCAGAATGATTACCGTGGCGCTGCAAAATACTACGGCAAAGCAACCGAAGTTGACCCGAAAAGTGCGATTGCATGGTCTTCTCTTGGCGAGGCATTAGTGATGCAGGATGAGCGTGAGCCAATGCCTGCAAAGGCTCTAGAAGCGTTCCAAACTGCCACCAGCCTTGATCCCACCGATGCCCGTTCACGCTATTTCCTCGCCGTGGCCAAGGACTTGGAAGGCGATCATGAGGGCGCGTTGAATGATTGGCTCGCATTGCTGGAAGACACACCGCCGGGAGCACCATGGGAAGCAGATTTGCAGCGCACGATTGAGCAAATTGGTAAGGTTCATGAAATCGACACAGAAGAGCGCTTGGCCAAAGCCATGGCAGGCCGCTCGCCCATTACCAGCGGGCCGCAATTGACCGCAGGCGACGCGATCCCGGGCCCGACGCAGGAGCAAATCGCCGCAGCCAGCGCAATGAGCCCGAGCGATCAGGATGATATGGCGCGCGGCATGGTCGAAAGCCTTGAGGGCAAGCTGAAAGCGAACCCCAAAAACGTGGATGGCTGGGTCATGCTCATGCGCAGCCGGATTACATTGGGTGAGCCTGATAAGGCTTCTGCTGCGCTCAAAACGGCGGTTGCGGCCAATCCTGCCGATGCGGAACGTTTGCGCACAGAGGCGGAAATTATGGGCGTGAAGTAGGCTTACTTACCCAAGGCAAGTCTATTTCTCGTCCTCGGCCTTTGGCGGTTCAATCGTAATCCGGATTTGTTCGAGCGATAGGATCGCAATCCAAAAGCCGATCACTGCCAGCGAGCTTGATCCCAGCACCGCAAAAGCAGCGCCTTTCAGCCCGTTCCAATCCATCGCTGTTTTCAGCAATAGCAGCGCCAAAATAGTCGGCCCTGCGCGCACAACAAAGGCCGTATGCGCGCGTCCCGCTGATACCAGCAGTGATTCCAAGCTTGCCCCGATTAGTTCCACCGCGCCCGCAATCGCCAAGATCACCATCGCCCAATAGACAACGCCAAAATCCGTGCCCGCGATAGTTTCCAATGCCCAGCGGCCAAAGAATATGGCGACCATAACCGCCAAAACGCCGCCGATCAGCGCGATATTGGCCATGCGACTGGCGATGAGGCGCGCATTGTCTTTGGCGTCAATCAGCTCAGGATAGATGGCCTTTGAGACCGCTTGCGCCAATGCGATCAGAGCTTGGCCCAATTGCGATGCGACGCGGAACCCGCCTGCAAATGCTTCACCGCCAATCGCGCCGACCATTAAGATCATGACTTGCTTGCCCGCAATGGTGAGCGACCCGCTCATATTGGTGGACCAGACAAACCGCCACGCATCCTTATGCTTCTCCGGAATTTTGGTCAGGCTAATCTGCCTAAGATCGATTTTTTCATCGCGGGCTGCAGCAATCCAAAGCGCGGCTGCCACGGCCACTTCTGATGCCGCCCATGCAAGGATAAAACCGGTGACGGTCGGCATAAAGAACCATGCCAGCACAGCGCCTGCCGCTCGGATTGCAGGCTGCACCGCCTCTGCCGCTGTAGCGGTCGCAAATTTAAATCTGAGCCGCAAAAGCCCCGTTGGCGTAGTGCGGATCGAGAGAAGGGATACGACGCAATAGCCAAAGGTTAGCCACAGCAAATCTTCCGGCAATGGCAGCCACAATGTCGCCGTCCAAGTCAGCACAGCGGCCAAAACAGTCCCGCCGAGGATTGAAAGAATATCGAGCGCAATCGCAAATCC
>CALFEA010000148.1 GCA_937950385.1 uncultured Altererythrobacter sp.
CGCCGGAGAGTTAAAGCAGGTTTAACCTTGTGGAAAAGATGGTAAGATCGCCCCATGACTGAGGGATCACATATCAGGGCTGTTGCCCAAAAAGACACGCTTGATGCGCAGGCAAACACTCAACTTGAAGCTGCCGATGAGCCATTGACGCTTGAAGATGATTGGATGGAAGACGCTTCTGATTGGAATCCAGAAGACGCAGATTTCCTAGCGGACAAGCCCGATTACAGCTGGATTTTGCCCGCTGTCGCGTCGACCGCAATCGCCGGTTGGACGGGGCTGTTCGCTTGGTCAATTTACCCAAAGGTGCTTGTAGGCACCGGTGTCGATCAGTGGATAGGATGGCTCAGCACTTGGTCCTTACCTGTGTTGCTTATTTGCACCATTTGGCTGCTAGCGATGCGCAATTCCAAGGTCGAGGCGCGTCGTTTCTCCGATACAGCAAGCCAATTGGGCCGCGAAACATCAGATCTCGAGGCCAAACTCGGCACGATCAATCGTGAACTTAGTTTGGCGCGGGAATTCTTGGGAACACAAACCCGCGAATTGGAATATTTCGGACGCAGCGCAGCAGAGAATCTGTCTACTCATGCGGGCACTCTGCAGAACCTAATCCAGAGCAATGGCGACCAAGTCAAAGCCATTGCATCCGTCAGCGAAAACGCGCTCGAAAATATGGAAAAACTCCGTGATGATTTGCCAGTGGTGGCAACTTCGGCGCGCGATGTATCTAATCAAATCGGCAATGCCGGCAACACCGCTGGAGCTCAATTGAACACTCTTATTAGTGGCTTTGAACGCTTGAACGAGTTTGGCGGAGCCAGCGACCGCCAAGTCGAAGCGATAACGGCCAAGATTGATAAGGCTTTGGGCGAATTTGAAGGTCAGCTGGGCAAGCTCGATAAAATGTCCAATGCGCGTTTTGACAGCCTGAAAGCGAAGAGCAAAGCGTTCCGGAACGAACTTGATAATCGCGAAGTTGACACTCTGGCCGCTATGCAACGCCGCGCCGATGACGTAAAAAATCGCGTGAACGATGTCATGGACGAGTTTCATGCCAAAGAAGAGAAATCGCTCGAAATGCTAAAATCGCGCATCTCTTCAATGAAGGACGAGAGCGGCGAGATTGGAGACGCCTTGGTCCAATCGCATGAGGATGCCGTCAAAACCGTTACGCAATCGAAAGAACGCCTCTACGCAGACCTTGCCGAAGTATTCGGACAACTGCACACGATGGATGAAAAGGCCACGCAGTCATCCAAAGAGCGGATGGAACGCTTGTTCAAAGAAGCAACCCGCTTCGATGAAATATTGGCCGCACGCGACACGAAATTCGCGTCTGATATAGAACAGAGGCAGGAACAGTTCCAAGAGCGTGAAGCCGCCGCAATCGCTGTTTTTGATGAAAAATTGAGCTCTATGGACGCTGGTCTTGCCGAACGTGCTCAAGATCACATCAAGCATGCTGAAGAAATTTCGCAGCAGAGCAAGGCGATCACTGACAACTTGTTCGAATTCAACCGCTTGATCGCGGATGCAAGCCAGGTTTCAGAAGGTGCTAAAGACATGTTCGCAGGCAACCTGGAAGAGCTGACCAAGCGCATAGAAGAAAATGATGTCAGACTTGCAAAGACCAAAGCATCCCTGAGCGAATTGACCGAGGACGGCGTTCGTTTGCTGGAAATTATTCAATCGGGCGCGAAGCAAAGCCGCGAAGATCTGCCAGAAGCCATCGAGACAGCTGCCGCTAAGCTCATGAAAATTGAAGAGCGCGCGAGCTCCCTTAATATCGCGATGCAAGGCACCAGCGAGATTGGCAGCCAACTGTCTGACTACGTCATTGCTTCACACGCCAATGTAGAGAAATTTGATAATGCAGTCGATGCAACCAATTCAAAGCTCGCACAGTCCAATGATGATAACTTGGCACAAATACACGGACTTCAGGGCGCAATGGACCAATTGAGCGAAGCGAATGAGAAACTCGCTACCGATACACAAACTCGCTTAACTGACGCGATCCAGCAATTGGACGCGGCAACCCAGGCTGCTTTTGCCACGCTTGATCAGGGGCTCAAAAACAGCTTAGAAAACTCTGCTCAAGAATTTGGCGGGCATGCAATCAAGGCGCTTGAACAATCAATACAAAGCCATAGCGAAGAGGCCATTATGCGCCTTGAAGAAGCTGCTGCGAAAGCTGCCTCAACCGGCCGAGAAACCGCTGTTCAACTGCGCGATCAATTGGGCAAAGTGAATGAGCTAGCTGGCAACCTTGAACAGCGAGTAACACGTGCCCGCAATCAAGCAGAAGAACAAATCGACAATGATTTTGCGCGGCGGATGGCGCTCATTACAGAGACGCTCAACTCCAATGCGATCGACATTTCTAAGTCGCTTTCTAGCGATGTTACCGACACTGCTTGGGCTGCATACCTCAAGGGTGATCGCGGGATTTTTACGCGCCGAGCAGTTCGTCTAATCGACAATACTGAGGCGCGTGAATTGACCGAGCTTTACGGAAATGACGATGATTTTCGTGAGCATGTAAACCGCTTCATCCATGACTTTGAAGGAATGCTGCGTTCGGTTCTATCCACCCGTGATGGCAATGCATTGGGCGTAACCGTTTTGGGCTCTGACATGGGCAAATTATACGTTGCACTCGCGCAAGCCATAGACCGTTTGCGCAATTAGATTGCCAATTCTTTGCGCCTACTCAGCGCCGAAGAACCCTGCCAACACATTGACGTCATCAACGCCGATCCATCCATTGATATAATTCAGCACATAAAGTGTAGTCACGAATGCCGCGACGATAGTTGCCCGCAACACCAATGCACCCGGCCTAAAATTCACTGGCGCACTATCAGCTTGGCCAGTTACCTTGGGGACACCAGCTTCATCATGTGTCTTAATCCCGAATGGCAGCATCACAAAAGCCGTCATCACCCAAATTAGAACGTAAATTGCAACAATCGAAGTCCATTCCATCAGTCTTCCTCGCTGAGCATGATGACGCGCGTTTGAGGTTTTTTACCTGACCAACGCTGCGCTGCTCGGCGCGCTGCTAGTCTGGCTGCCTCATGGATAGAACCGCGGTCTTTTCTTTGATGGCCTTTCAGCTTGCCAATCGCAGTTGTCACATCTTTGCAGGCCTCAAGAATGAAGTCCGGCATATCCTCTTCTAAGGGAATGCCCAAAGCTTCAACTGTGGGGCGCAATTTGTGATCGAGTACAACCATGACCATGCCCTCACGCGCAAGTCGTCTGCGCATCGCAATGGCTTCTCCGTCAGCCGGCGCAATTATATCACCATCAAGGATCAACCTACCTGAGCGAACCTCTGCCAATTTGCTCGGCGTGCCTGGTGCAAGGCGAATAATCTCGCCGTTTTGCTGAACGACGTTTTGCGGGATTCCTGCCTCGCGTCCTACCCTAGCCTGCTCACGCATATGCCGC
>CALFEA010000149.1 GCA_937950385.1 uncultured Altererythrobacter sp.
GGCATGCCCAGATCCACCGCGATCGATGTCACAAGGATATTCGTCGATGTGCCAATTGTTGTTGCCATCCCACCGATCAGCACTGCTGCGTTCAATGGGATCAGTGTTTTGGATGCAGGCATCGCCCCTTGTGCTGCTAATACTACAAATATCGGCAATAGAAGCACTAGAACAGGAGTGTCATTGACCGCCATGCTCAGGAAAAACGCCAGCAGCAATGAAACCAACAGCCCCAATTGCAGGTTAAACTTAAACACGCTGCCTAAAAAGCGAGCCGCGGGTTCCAGTGCGCCGGTTACCACCAGCCCACGCCCCATAATCATCAGCGCACAGATTGTAATCAGTGCGTAGTGACCAAACCCTCCAAACGCCAATGCCAGCCCGTCTGTCGGCTTGGTGTTTTCTAATGGGAAAAAATAGAGACCAACCGCGATTACCGCAATTGTCAGTAACGAAATAATTTCAACCGAGAGACGACCACGCGCAAATGCGACAAACATCATAACCGTGATGGCCATCGCCGCGATGGCATGAAATGAAGGTGCATCGATCATCGTTAAGCACTGCCTCTCAAAGGCTGCATGAAATTACAAGCAAATTAGCGCAAAACACGCTGCTCAAAACCACGATTTCGGAAAAAAGAAGGTGGTGCCCCTGGCCCGACTCGAACGGGCACTCCGTTAGGAACTCGATTTTGAGTCGAGCGCGTCTACCAATTCCACCACAGGGGCTAACCTAAGCAGAGGTGGCCCGATAGCGCCCTCAAGCCTCTGCATCAAGCAATGATTGTCTTACTTTAGAGCTCCAACCAAAGATTTGTGCAATTTCGAGTGCAAACTATTGTTCGCCGCGAGCACTTGCGCAGAGGCAATATCGACAGAACGCCCACGGAAATCAGTTACAAAACCACCAGCTTCACGCACCAAAAGGCATCCGGCTGCAGTGTCCCAATCTTTCAGGCCACTTTCCCAGAAACCGTCAAACCGTCCTGCCGCCAGCCACGCTAGATCAAGAGAAGCCGTGCCATACCGTCGGATTCCAGCAACTTGCGGGCCAATTGCTTCAAAAATTTTGCTCCATTGCGCAAAATCGCCATGCCCTTGGAATGGAATTCCGGTGGCGATCAAGGCATCAGACATGTTGGAACGGGACGAAACACGCAGCCGCGCATCTTGCAGCCATGCTCCGCGTGTTTTCTCGGCCCAGAACGTTTGGTCTTGGATGGG
Source organism: uncultured Altererythrobacter sp. (assembly GCA_937950385.1). GTDB lineage: Bacteria > Pseudomonadota > Alphaproteobacteria > Sphingomonadales > Sphingomonadaceae > Erythrobacter. The sequence goes on from CALFEA010000149.1 coordinate 1,227, forward strand.
CTCATAAACCACTGCCGCGGTAACCTCACCCCAACCGCTACCGTCAAGTTTAGGTTCCTGAACGGCGATAGAGATAGCAAAATGCGGAATGCCGTGCAGGAAATTGGTCGTTCCATCGAGCGGATCGATAACCCAACGCGGTTTGCTTGGATCACCCTCAATCGTTCCACCTTCTTCAAGCACAAAGCCCCAATCTGGCCTTGCGTAAAGCAGCTCGTCATAGATCGTACGCTCTGACACTTGATCGGCCTTAGAAACGAAATCGGCGGGCCCCTTGCGGGACACCTGCAAATGTTCAACTTCGCCAAAGTCACGGCGCAAGCGATTGCCAGCCTTACGAGCTGCGCGTTCCATAACGCGTATCAGTCCTGAAAACATGCTCATGGGGTTTACGCCTTACCAACGTAGGTTTGTTCATAGACATCAACAATAATGCGTGTTCCGCTGCCAATATGCGGCGGCACCATGATCCGAACACCATTGTCGAGCACGGCCGGCTTATAGCTGGAAGAAGCAGTTTGCCCCTTTACAACTGCATCTGCCTCAACAATTTCAGCCTCGATTTGAGTGGGAAGCTGAACCGAGATCGGCTTTTCCTCCCACAATTCTAGCTGCACTTGCATGCCATCTTGCAGGAACGCACGCGCATCACCCAGCAAATCGGATGGAAGCATAATCTGCTCGTAATTTTCCTGGTCCATAAAGACGAGCATCTCGCCGTCTTCATACAAGAACTGAAATTCTTTTGTATCAAGCCGAACACGCTCAACATTGTCGGCGCTGCGGAAGCGCACATTGGTTTTGCGCCCATCTTCGAGGTTTTTCATCTCGACCTGCATGTAAGCGCCGCCTTTGCCAGGCTGCGTATGCTGGATCTTTGCGACTTTCCAAATACCCTTCTCATATTCGAGGATATTACCGGGACGAATGTCGACACCGCTGATTTTCATGAGAGATGAGCCTTTGATTGAATGCGTGTGCGGGGCAGCCTTGCCCAGCAATATTCTGCGCCTCTAGCCCACGCTTCAGATTGGAGCAAGGCGGCTGGTGCTACTCAGCACCAAATGCTAAATGGACAATCTATGAAACGCCTAACAATCATTGCCTCGCCTGTTCTTATCGCACTTGGCTGGAGCGCGGCTGCAACCGCTGATGGAACTTTAGCAACAATGCCGCATGGGAACTATGATTGCTCACTACCCGGCGATGCATCGGGTTTGGCGCGTATACCAGTTGAGACTGCGCACTTCAGGATTGCTAGCGCTTCAAGCTATCGTAGCAAAGATGGGCGCGGCACCTACATTATGAAAGGCAAGGTTTTGACCTTCACGCGCGGACCAAAACTCGGCGAGCGATATATCCGCGTTGGAGACAATGCCTTGCAAAAGCTGAACGAAGATGGCTCCACAAGCCGCCTTTTGTGCACGCGAACAGGCGCAAAATTTTAAGAGGCTGAAGCCTGATCCGCTTCACTGATTGCCTTTGTAAAGGCGCTCACAGCAGCAGCCTCGTCACCATTCCAAACCGCGCCTGATACAGCGAGGAAGTCTGCTCCCGACTTGACCAAGGGGACGCAATTTTCCGGCGTAATTCCGCCGATTGCCACGCATGGCAATTCGAACAATTGACTCCACCAATTAAGCAATTCTAACTCGGCGCGATGCTCTGTCTCTTTCGTTCCGCTGTCAAAAAACGCGCCAAAAGCAACATAATCTGCCCCAGCCTCACCCGCTTCCATCGCAAAATGCTTTGAGCCATGACAAGTGACGCCGATTTGCACCTCGCGGCCCAATTCTGCGCGGGCTTCTTTAACGTTGCCATCGCCCTGCCCCAAATGAACACCGTCTGCTTTCAGCCGCTTGGCCAATGTCACGCTGTCATTGACAACAAAACCTACGTCATGCGCTGCGCAAATCTCTTGCAAGGGCGCAGCAAGCCGGGCGGCGTCATGATTTTCTATGCCCTTGACGCGGAATTGGAACGCAGTGACCAACCCTTTGCCTGCGTCGAGCGCGCGCTCAAGCCGAGCTGGAAAGTCCCCTCCCACTTCAAGCGGAGAGATTAAATAAAGCTGCGTATTGGTCATTCAATCGCCTTTGTTAGCTGGATTATCCCGCTACAGAGGCTGCATGTATTTGGTCAATCGCTTTACCCAAAACAGCGTCGAATTCCTCGTCTGACTGACCCTTTTGCAGATCTTGTAATAGGCCCCGGCTAAAGCTCGCAATCATGCCGCCATTTTTACCCAAATGGGCGCAGGCATCGTCGGTAGAAAAGCCGCCTGACAGCGCCACAACTTTCAGCACATTTGGATGCGCGATAATATCGCTGTAAAGGCCAGCTTCCACTGGGATCGACAGTTTGAGCATGACCTTCCTGTCAGCAGGCAGAGCGTCCAAGCCTTTTTTCAACTCATCCCGCAAGATCTTCTCGCCCTCAGCGCGGTCATTTGCTGTAATATCATATTCAGGCTCAAGCATTGGCATCAGGCCAGCATCAGCAATTTGGTTGCCGACAACAAACTGTTGCTCAACAACTGCAGCGATACCAGCAGGATTGGCCGACTTAATAACCGAGCGCATCTTTGTGCCATAAATGCCCTTGGCCACCGATTTCTCCAGCAATACAGGCAATTTATCGAGCGGCTTCATCATTTGCGCGCCATTTTGTTCATCGGCCAAGCCTTGGTCCACCTTGATGAAAGGCACCACGCCGCGTGATTTCAAAGCATCGGGTGTTGGTTTGCCATCGACTTCGCCGTCCATCGTCCGCTCAAACAGGATGGCGCCGATCACCTTGCCATTAGCGAAACTAGGAGCTGTTATCACACGGCTGCGCATTTCATGAATCCGAGCGAACATTTCCTCATCACCAGACCATGCGCTGTCTTCAACGCCGTAACCGCGAAGTGCTTTAGGAGTGGAGCCACCAGATTGATCCAATGCCGCGATAAAACCATCACCGGCAGCGATTTTGGCGGTCATTTCAGCTTTGTTCATTACTTACCTCACTAAGAGTGCATACCTATGCACTTGTTCCGGTAGAGCCTTTAGACAGCAAGCATTGCTGGTGCAACCGCCAAGCCCTTAAGCCTAATGCCGTGTCTCAGTTTTAGCCATGTCGATTGCTGGGACTAAATTTATAGCGACGGAAATACGTGTCCCCTCGCCGTAAAAGCCCCGAACGGCATGCTGCAACCAGCTGGGGAACATCACGATCATTCCGGTGCGCGGCCGGATCATAATTTCGTTTTGCTGTGGCTTTCCCGAGGGATCTTTTAGACGCAAATCAGGGGCCGTCATGCGGATCATCGGCATGCGCGGGTCTTGCAATTGCAATTCTCCGCCTAACTTTGGGTCTTTGTCGCCTTCATATCCATCATCAATATAGGCGACCGCGGACCAATAGCTGCCCGGATGCGCGTGATATTGATTGGCATCGCCTTTGGAACTGACATTCGCCCACATTTCTGGCACCCAGCCATAGCGGCTTTTTTGGGGTGATTTGCTGTCAACCGTCAACGCGTCTGCCATGGTCATCGTTTTGAAAGCCAAAGCGCGAGCCACCTCGCCGCCCCATTCCGCCATTTCTGTGTTGGAATGCCAACCGCCAATATTGGATATTTGCACGCCAGCAGCGTCGCGTTTGTGTTCTGCCTCGATCACTTCGCGCAAGGCGGCAATACCCTCTGCGCTTTGTAGCCTATCAACGACAAATGGTGTTGCGAAGAGTTGGTGCGTGGTATCAGCCATATTGGATTAGGCGTTTAGCGCCGCAACGCCCGGCAGCTCTTTGCCTTCCATCCACTCGAGGAAGGCGCCGCCAGCAGTGGAAATATAGGTCACTTTGTCAGTCACACCGGCTTGGGCAAGCGCTGCGACTGTGTCGCCGCCGCCTGCAACCGAAATCAACGAACCTTCTTGCGTCAAGGCCGCCGCCGTCGCGGCCAATGACATTGTTGCTGTGTCGAAAGGCTCCGTCTCAAAAGCGCCTAGCGGGCCGTTCCAGACCAGTGTTCGGCAAGTTTTGAGGACGTCGGCCAATGCTTCCGTTGCTTGCGGCCCAACGTCGAGAATCATCTCGTCCGCGGCCACCTCGTGGACGTTACATATCCGCAGGCTTTCGGGATTGGGAGAAAACTCTTTCGCCACAACCACATCATAAGGAAGATGGACCGTACATCCTGCCGTATCGGCGGCATCCATAATTGCATTAGCTGTATCGACCAAATCATGCTCACAAAGGCTTTTGCCAACGTCTACACCGCGCGCAGCAAGGAATGTGTTCGCCATGCCGCCGCCAATGATCAA
>CALFEA010000150.1 GCA_937950385.1 uncultured Altererythrobacter sp.
ACCCACCAGCCGCGACAATGCCGCTGAACATTTGCGGTTCTTCTCAGGCAAAGTGATGGAATTGCATAGCGGGGCCGCCTTGGTGCGCGATGATGCATGCGTGTGGAGCCATTCGGATTGTGCAAAGCTGCATGTGCGCGAGTTGTCCGATGCATTTATTGAAAGCTATCTCGATGCCGAGTGGCCGGAAATTTCCTATTGCGCTGGTGCGTTTCGGATAGAGGCCATGGGCGTGCAATTGTTTGAACGGATTGAAGGCGATCAATTCACAGTGCTGGGCATGCCGCTAATTCCGGTGCTAGGCGCATTGCGAGCAGAAGGTGTATTGGCGTCATGACCGGACCTTATGCCGAGGTGATCGGTGACCCCATTGCGCAGTCAAAATCGCCATTGATCCATGGGTTTTGGCTACAAAGGCTTGGTATTGATGCAGATTATCGCGCGCATCATGTGACGCCATACGAATTGGGCGCTTACCTAGAGGTGCGCCGCCAAGACCCCAATTGGCGCGGCTGCAATGTGACTATGCCGCATAAGCAAGCCGTGCTGCCGCATTTGGATGGGATCGAAAGCCCGGCGGATCAAATCGGCGCGGTGAACACGATTGTCCGGCGCAGTGATGGCAATTTGATAGGTATAAACACCGATGCAGGCGGCTTTTTGGAACCCTTGCGCAAAGTGCTGGGACAAGACCATTTGTTCCGAATGGCGCGCATCTTGGGTACGGGAGGCGCAGCGCGGGCAATTATCACAGCCTTGGCGGGCGAAGGTTTCACTTTGGTGGTAGCAGGGCGCAATCCCGACAAGGCCCGCGCTCTTTTGGATGAGCTTGCGCCCGCTAATGGCCAGCTTGAACATCACGCCGCCCCGCTTGCCCATTTTGCTGCTCCAACCGATTTCGAATTTGATGACCGCGAGGGCATTTTGGATCTTATCATCAATGCTTCGCCTCTGGGAATGCGCGGCCAGCCGGAATTGGCGTTTGATTGGAGCCATGCCCCGCCTGCTGCAATCGCTTATGATATCATCACCGACCCGCTGGAGACGCCATTCCTCACCGCTGCCCGCGGCAATAGCCATCCCGCGATTGATGGCCTTGCTATGTTAATCAGCCAAGCAGCCTATGCTTTTGAATTGTTCTTTGGCGCGAAACCCCCGCGCGATGCCGACCGCGAATTGCGAGAAATATTGCTGAAATGACCAATACCGACAAGCGTCCCCAAACCATTGGTCTGACTGGTTCCATCGGCATGGGCAAATCCACCGTGGCGGCCATGTTTGAAGAAGCCGGTGTGCCGGTTTTTGATGCGGATGCCGAAGTGCGCGCCATGCAGGGGCCAGACGGTGAATTAATCCCCGCGATTGAGGCAGCTTTTCCAGGTTCCACTGGCCCCGGCGGCGTCAACCGCGAAGCCTTGGGCGCGCAAGTGTTTGCTGATGCCGATGCCCGCGCCCGATTAGAGGCGATTGTCCATCCGGCGGTTGGCCAAAAACGTGCAAGCTTCATTGAAGCAAATGCGGGTGAGCCGCTTATCCTGTTTGACATTCCGCTGCTGTTTGAAGGTGGCGGTCACGCGATGGTTGATCATATTGTGGTTGTCTCTGCGCCTGCCAATATTCAGCGAGAGCGCGTGCTGTCGAGGCCGGGAATGACGGCGGAAAAATTTGAGCATATTCTCTCGATACAAACCCCCGATGCAGAAAAACGCGCGCGAGCTGATCACATTATCGACACGGGCGTATCGCACGAGGAAACCCGCGCCATGGTGCAGGCATTGATTGCAGAATTGCTGCGAGAATAAGCGAAATTTCGTAGCTTCAAACCCCTTGCGCAAATGCCAATCTGCGCCGATAGTCTAACCAATGCGTGAAATTGTATTCGATACTGAAACCACTGGTCTCGACCCAAAGACGGGCGACCGAATGGTTGAAATGGGCTGCGTTGAAATGGTCAATAAGGTGGCCACAGGCGCAACTTACCACGCTTATTACAATCCAGAGCGCGATATGCCTTCGCAAGCAGAGGCTGTGCATGGGCTTTCGGCCAGTTTTCTGTCCGATAAGCCGCTTTTCAAAGATACAGCTGGTGAATTCCTCGAATTTATCGGTGATGCGCCGCTGATCGCGCATAATGCCAGCTTTGACTTTGGTTTTCTCAATTCTGAGCTTGTGATTGCCGGAATGGAGCCCATTTCGCTTGATCGCAAGATCGACACGGTGGCTTTGGCGCGCAAAAAGCACCCCGGGGCGAAATTATCGCTCGATGCTTTGTGCACCCGCTATGGCATTGATCGCAGTCACCGCGTCAAACACGGCGCTTTGCTTGACGCAGAATTGCTCGCGCAAGTTTACGTTGAGCTAACCGGTGGTCGTCAGATTGGACTGGGATTGGCGGCGGATGCTGCACCGGGTGAAGCCAGACCCAATGAAGTGGCCGCAGATTTAATTGGGCGGCCAACAGGTGTGCGGCGCGAACCCCGCCCGCATTCCGCCAGCGTAGAAGAATTGGCACGGCATGCAGAGTTCGTCGCCCAAATGGAAACCCCGCTTTGGCATCATACGGGGGTCAATAAGAGGGTCTAGCGTTTGGACCTGCAAATAGGAGCATAGCACTTATGGATATTCGCGTTTCCGGACATCAGGTTGAAACAGGCGCCGCATTGCAGGATCATGCGAGCGAGCGACTAACCACCATTGTCGAGAAATATTTTGACGGCGCGATTTCCTCTCATGTGACCTTTGGCAAAGCCTCCTCCCACGCTTTTCGCTGCGATATTGTGACCCATGCGATGCAGGGCTTGGTCATCAAGGCGCAAGCAGAGGCCCATGATGCCCACCAGGCCCTCGACGGGGCAGCCGCCAAAATCGACAAACAATTGCGCCGGTATAAAAGCCGGATCAAAGATCGGCATGAACAAACCGCGTTTGCGGTGAAAGAAGAAGAAGCGGCTTACACTATCTTTGCTGTTGAAGATGATGAGGTAGAAGTCACTGCCGATGCGCCGCTGATTATTGCAGAAACAAGCGTTGATGTGCCTGAAACCAGCGTGGCAGATGCAGTTATGCTATTGGATTTACGCGATACCCCTGCATTATTGTTCAAAAATGCTGGAAGTGGGCGGCATAATATGGTTTACCGCCGCGAAGATGGGTCGATCGGCTGGGTCGAACCAACACGCTAGAGCTGCCGGGTACCCCAACCGGCTTTATAACTTTGTTTTGAAACATGGCGGTTAGCAGGCCTTGACCGGGCCAACTATGCTGCCGTTGTGTTAGCAATTAGGATATTAAAGCAGTTCCCCCATGAATGTGAATTTCAAACTTTTGCCCGAAGCTGCGGTGACCACGCGCCTTGCCTCGAAGCAAGCAGTGCTGGAACAGGCTGCGCAGGTATTTGCTGAAGTCTACGGCTTGGATGCGAGCATTGCCCTAGAAGGCCTGCTGGAGCGCGAGCGTTTGGGTTCCACCGGATTTGGCCGCGGCGTTGCGATACCGCACGCCCGTGCCGCTGGCATTAACCGCCCAATTGTGGTGCTTTTGCAGCTTGAAACACCGGTGGATTTTGACGCAGCTGATGGCATGCCGGTTGATTTGGTTTTTGCTATGTTGTCGCCTGAAAACGCTGGCGCTGCGCATCTCCATGCGCTGGCGGCAATTTCGCGTCTGGTGCGCGATGATGCGATGCATGCAGCCTTGTCACAGGCTCCGGATAGTGAGGCGCTATATGCTCAATTGAGCAATCGCCTTTATCAAGATGCCGCCTGATCGTTCACCCGACGAGCTTGTTCCTGCATCGCTAAAAGCGGATAGTGCAGAGCTGCATTTCCGCGCGCTTGAGCGTCTATACGGCTCAGCTCCCGTCAACACGCTGTTTTCATCGCAATTGTCTATCGTGGGGCAAGGTGCCTCGCGTCTGACATTTGATATTGATGAAAGCTGTTATCACGCAGCGGGTGCAGCGCACGGTACGATTTATTTCAAAATGCTCGATGATGCCGCCTTTTATGCTGCCAATACGCTGGTGACGGACAAATTCCTGCTGACCACCAGCTTCAACTTGCATTTCACCAAGCCGGTGCGTGCCGGTAAAGTGATCGCAGAGGGCAAGTGGATTAGCGGCAAACGCCGGGTGTTCGTCGCCGAATCGCGCCTGATCGATGAAGAGGGTGATGAGATTGGCCGGGGCACGGGCACATTCATGCGTTCCCACATCGCGCTTTCAGGTCTCGATGGCTATGTGCATGGCGTTCCAGGCACACAGCCAACTGAAAACAAGCGATAATTCGCTTGGACGCGCGGCTTCCAGCCCATTTAGAAGTCTCCGGAATGATCCGCATGGTTCAAGCCGAAGGCGGCTTTGCCACTGTCTTGCACAAGGGCGAGCGCGAGGCCGGTACGGTGATTTTGTTAACTATAGAACGCAATGAAAACGCAACGGTTTGGGAGCGGATGCCGCAATTGGACGGTAGCCGCCCATTTCATGTTGCAAAGCGGGAAAACACAGAAAAACCACAGGAAATTTCTGAATACCTTGCGCGGCGCCAGTCTCAAGACCCCGATATTTGGGTGTTAGAGCTGGATATCGCGGATGCCGAACGGTTCATCGCATCTTTGCCCTACTAGGGTAGTTGTTAACTTGACCTTGGCGTTTGAAAGGCTATTTCGCCCTCACTTCGTTGACGCGCAGGCGGCTTGAGGTGGCAATTCTGCTACCGAGCTAGCACGCAGACGGGGGACAGCCGGCAGGCTGCTTTGGATCAATCCTTTATATCGCTGTAAACTTTAGCGATCAGGTCCTCACCTGCGACGGAGCTCGTTCACCGCTCAAAATGTGAAATATAATGAGTCGTAAGACCCATAAAATTACCGCAGCCGTTCTTACAGCTGCAACTGTTTTTGCCCTTGCCAGCTCCGAAATGTCGGGTGCGTTTGCGCAAGAGGACACCGCCGCACCGGCCCCTGAACCCCTCCAGGAAGTTGCCGCCGGCGCACCGGCACCAGTATTTGTGTCGAATGAAGTTATCCAACCTGTTCCCGAAGTGGTCGAAGAAGACTTGGTTGAAGCAGTGGTGGTTGAAGAGCCAATCCCTGCTCCAAACGCTAGCTCATTGCGCGAATTGGTCCGCAAGACCTCGACTGACTTTGCATTGAGCGAGCAAATGCGCTGCCTTGCAGGAACAGTATTTTTTGAAGCACGCGGCGAACCGCTGGCAGGCCAATTGGCTGTCGCAAAAGTCGTGATGAACCGCGCTGATGATCGCCGCTTCCCTAACAGCTATTGCGGCGTGGTTTATCAGCGCTCGCAGTTTAGCTTTGTCCGCGGTGGCCGTATGCCCCGCATCAACACTGGCTCAGCGGCGTGGAAACGCGCCAAAGCGATCGCTCGGATCGCGCATGAAGGCCAATGGGATAGCGCAGCAGACGATTCGCTCTATTTCCACGCGAATTATGTGCGCCCCAGCTGGAGCCGCAAAAAATCAAAGCGTGCGACAATCAACACCCATATCTTCTATCGCTAAAGGCGGCAGAATTTGAACCTTCAAAAAGGGCTCCGCACTGTTCCAGTTCGGGGCCCTTTTTGTGTCTGTGTTAGCCGCAAGGAATTAGTCAAAGAGCCCCCATACCGGTGCGTGATCGCTCGCCTTTTCGCGGCCTCGATGATCGCGGTCCACGCCAACGGCTTGCAATTTGTCGGCTAGCTCTGGGGTCAGCAACAGGTGATCGATCCGAAATCCGTGATCGCGTTGCCATGCGCCCGCTTGATAATCCCAATAGGTCCACACTCCGACGCGCGGGTTGAGTGTGCGCACGGCATCGGTCCAGCCATCGGCGAGCAATTGGGCATAGGCCTGGCGAGATTGGGGCTGCATGAGCGCATCGTTCTGCATCGCTTTGACGGCCCAGACATCATCGTCTTCTGGGATGACATTGTAATCACCAACGACTGCACAAGGCACTTCTTCCGCCCA
>CALFEA010000151.1 GCA_937950385.1 uncultured Altererythrobacter sp.
CAATCTTCGCTTGAACTCTACCATCCAGAAGACCGCGACCGCGTGCGCGATATTTTGCTTTCTGCGATGAAAGAGCAGCACGGATTTGCCTATGAAGCGCGCATTGTTCGCCCAGATGGCACGGTTCGCACTGTGTCGAGCGTTGGCCAACCGCGCTATGATGATGATGGCACATTTGGCGGCCTGTTTGGCACGCTCCAAGACATCACCCAGCAGGCCGAAACATTGGAAGAATTGCAAGCCGCGCGCAGTGAGGCCCTGCACGAGGCAAAGACAGCGCGCCGTCTATCAGAGCTTGATGAGCTGACCCAGATTGCCAACCGCCGCAAAGCGCTGAGCCAATTGCGGATCGCGGCAAACATAGCAAAGCGGACCAATACGCCGCTGACGATTGCAATCTTCGATGTCGATCACTTCAAAGCTGTGAATGATAGGCACGGGCACCATACTGGCGATAAAGTGCTGAGGCGCATCGCAAAAATCACATCTGAAGTGTTGCGGCCAACCGATCTGGTCGGCCGGATTGGCGGTGAGGAATTTCTCGTTATTCTGCCCGGTGAAGACGGCAAGACTGCGCACTCCATTATTGAGCGCGTGCGCGAGCGTGTGGAAACAGAAACATGGGGGGCCAATGGTCCATCACGTGTCACATTAAGCGCAGGGCTTGCGACCATCGAAGGCGTCAAAGATATCGAAGAGGCCTTACAAAAAGCCGATGGCGCGCTTTACAAGGCCAAGCAAGATGGACGCAATTTGCTGCGCATTGCTGCTTAGGAAAGCGGCTTAGGCGGCAGAGGAAACGCGGAAGCGCAGCCTATCTTAAGCTGACGACATTATCCACTTCGGGCATAACCCGGTCGCCGCGAAATAGGCTGTCCATTGGCTCATCCGCAACCACGATCTGCGCCGCATTGCCAAAGCCATTAAAGCCCGTCGCCATTGCCGCGCCATATGCGCCCAGCATACCGATCTCAATATAGTCGCCTGACGCAATATCGCCGGGCAGCGGGAATGGTCCCGCCATATAATCGGCATCATCGCAGGTCGGACCAAAGAAGGCGAAATCTTTTGGTTCCTCGCGGAAACCTTCTGAGGCATCGCGAGCCGGTGTCGCCTCGACCGGATAGCGCCAATCGACATGAGCTGCATCATAGAGCGCGCCATAGGCGCCATCATTGATAAAAAGCTCATCCCCGCGCCGCTTGTCGACTTGCACCAACAAAGAGGAATATTCAGAGGCCAGCGCCCTGCCTGGCTCGCACCACAATTCAGCGTTGTAAGCAATCGGCAAAGCTTCGAAATGCTTTTCGATAATGCGGAAATAATCCTCCAGCGGAGGCGGCTCCATGCCGGGGTAAATGCTCGGGAAACCGCCACCAATGTCGATCATATCAATCACGACCTGCGCCTCTGCAATCGCAGCGCGCGTGCGGTCAAACCCTTGGACATAGGCGAACGGGCTCATCGCTTGACTGCCCACATGGAATGTAATGCCAAGCCAATCGCCATGCTGGCGCGCGGCTTGGAGCAGGCCGGGAGCCTCGATCAAATCGCAGCCAAATTTGCTGGCGAGCGACAGTTCAGCATATTCCGACGTGACACGCAGACGCACAAGCAGGCGCAGATCGGCCGCCGGTGTGCCATCATCGGCTGCGCAAGCTGCAACGATCTTGTCCAGCTCTTCAGCTGTATCAAGGCAGAAAGTTTTGACCCCGTGCTGATGATAGGCCTCCGCAATCGCTTTGCGGGTCTTTACCGGATGCATGAAGCACATCTGCGCCTTGGGCAGAGTTTCCGCGACCAGACGCACCTCTGTGATCGAGGCAACATCGTAATGGGTGATCCCATTGTCCCACAAAACTTCGAGCAATTTGGGCGAAGGATTGGCCTTCACCGCATACATGCAAGTGCCTGGGAATTTCTGTGTGAAAAAGCGCGCTGCACGCGCAGCGGCATGCGGGCGGTTCAGGATCAAGGGTTCTTCGGGTTCTAAATCCCGAATTACGGCCCGGGCGTCAGGATAGATGTACAATGCAAGGGACCCCCAAAAGGTTTATAATAATGGGCTGCCTTGCATGGACATCTCAACGAATTCGAGACCTCGGGCAGCGAGGAGCGGGATATAGTCCTAACTTCTCGCGGCGCAAGTAAATTGTGTTCAAAGCGCGGCACAAAGCCGCCTGCAAATCGGCAAAATCAAAACCCGATTTTTGGCACTTGGTCGACAATGCCCTTCTCGCTGTCATCCAGCTGCGAGAAATCGGCGACATCAAAGCCCAATACCGATGCGAACAGAATAGCAGGAAAGCTCTCGCGCGCGGTGTTGTAGCGCGACACGGCTGCGTTCAGTGCACGGCGCGCTGCGGCCAGCTTGTCTTCGGTTTCCGCAAGCTCGCGCTGCAATTCTTGGAAATTGGTATTGGCTTTGAGGTCCGGATAATCCTCGCTCAGCGCCAGCATCTTATCCAGCGCGACCCGCAAGCCGGCCTCATCGCCAGAGGTAACCGCGCCGCTGGCAGCAGTATTGCGCGCGGCGACAACCGCATCCAAAGTCTCTTTTTCATGAGAGGCATAGCCCTTCACCGTCTCCACCAGATTGGGGATCAGATCATGTCGCTGGCGCAATTGCGCATCGATATCCGCCACGCCCTGCTTCACATTTTGGCGCTGACCGACCAGCCGGTTGTAAATGCCAATCACCGCCAAACCGATGACGATGATCAATCCCAATAGGCCGATACCGATGAAAGTCATTCTTAATGCCCCTGTTCTATTCCTGTTTGCCGGAGTTTACAGACAAATAGTTAATGGGCAAATACGCTCGGCAATTGGGCAAAAGCATCGCAGCAGGAGGGCGAGCAATGGATCATGATGCAAACGTCTCTCACTTGATGAGCGGCGAATTGGGCAATTGGCTGGATGAACAGGCTGGCATGCGCGAGGCGGCAAAGGAAAAAGCGGCGAGCCGCTGGACTATCTCTGCGATGATCGCCCTGCCCATTCTGGCGTTCCTATGGTTCGGGCCCAGCTGGGATACGGGCCTGAAATTTATCATCACTGGCGCTGCTGCAGTGGGCGGCGGAATTTGGGGGTACATGCCAATCGGTGAAGCGAAGCGCTCCATCAAGATTGGTATTAACGCGGCAATCGCGCGCGAACTTGGCCTCAATTACGAGCATGATGTTGAGCCAGGCGCGGAATTTGAGCTGGCCAAGACCTATAATTTGCTCCCAAGCTACAGCCGATCCAGCTTTGAAGACCATTGGTTTGGCACGCTAGAGGGGCACGGGTTCAGCCTGTATGAGGCCCATTTGGAAGTGCAAAAAGGCAGCGGCAAGAACCGCCGCTGGGTCACCGTGTTTCGCGGCGCGATTATCCGGATGGAATTTGGCCGCAATTTTTACTCAACCACCCTGTTGCAACGCGCGGGCAAAACCAAGAAATGGTTCGGGCTTGGCGGACGCAAAGAGCGCGCATCTTTTGACGGGCATGAATTGGCCTATGTCGACCATGTTCACCCCGATTTTGAAGATGTGTTCGAGGTTTACAGCGATGATGCGGTGGAATCGCGCGTGCTTGTCCACCCCACCTATATTGAGCACCTCATCGGGATTGAGCGCGCCTTTGATGGCGATGCCGTGCGCGCATTGTTCAAACAAGGCGAAGTGATTGTCGCGGTTGAAAGCGGAAATCTGTTTGAAAGCGGCCATATTGACGCAGCAGGCGACGAGGAGCGCGTGGCGCAATCATCGCAGCAATTTGGCTCTCTGACGAAACTGGCGCTTGCGATCAATCAAACGGCGCGCGGGGCTTAGCCCCCTCTACCCCAGCCGCTCGCGGAAATCGGCGTAATCAAACCGCTTGACGCATTGCAGCTCATCCGTTTCAGAATCCCACAACCAGATCGAGGGCAATTGTACCCCGTTGAACGTGCTGGTTTTGACCATGGAATAATGGGCTTGATCAAGGAATGCGAAGCGCGCACCCGGCTTTGCGGCAACCGGTAGGCGGTAATCGCCGATGACATCGCCAGCGAGGCACGATGGCCCGCCCAAACGGATCGGCAAATCCTCCTCGCCTGCGCGCTCATGCAGCATTGCAGGGCGGTAGGGCGCCTCCAGCACATCGGGCATATGACAAGTGGCGGAGATATCGGTGATGCCAATGGGCATGCCGTTAAAACCTGTATCGAGCAGAGTGCCAACCAAAATCCCTGCATCCAGCGCAACCGCCTCGCCCGGCTCCAGAATAATCTCAGCGCCTGTGTCTTCTTTCACTTCGGCCAGAAAATCCACCAGCTCTGCGCGTTCATAATCGCTGCGGGTGATATGATGCCCCCCGCCCATATTGATCCATTTGAGCTGGCCAAACCACGGCTCAATAAAGTCGAACACATGCTCCCACGTTTGTTTGAGCGGCGCGAAGGTTTGCTCGCATAATGTATGGAAATGAATGCCGTCGACCCCGTCGAGACTATCTTCGGTCAATTGATCAACCGGAAAGCCAAGGCGCGAAAACGGCGCGGCAGGATCATATTTCTCCACCTCACCCAGCGGCAGCATCGGATTGAGCCGCAGGCCAACGCTAACGTCTCCGCCAGTAATGCGGGCTTGGTCGAGGATTAGCGCAGCGCGCGCAATCGCTTCTGGCGAATTAAAGATCACATGATCAGAAAGCCTGCAAATCTCTTCCAATTCATTGGGCTTATAAGCGGCCGAATATGTCGTAATTTCGCCGTCATAATATTCGCTGGCGAGCTGCGCTTCCCATAGGCCCGATGCACATACGCCATCGAGGTAATCACCAAGGATGGGCGCGGTGGCAGGAAGGGAAAACGCTTTGAGCGCGCTGAGGATTTTAATGTCAGCCTCGTCGCGAATATCGGCCAATATCTGACAATTGGCGCGCAGCTTGGCCGCATCCACCACAAAGGCGGGGCTATCCACGCGGTTCAAATCAAACTCGGCAAAAGCGCCAGGATCGCCAGCCTTGGTCTGCATGGGAGGGGTAGTGGTATCGCTCATATCGCTTCAGATAGGCGCGCGCTGCGCTTCGCGCTAGTCCTGAACAATCATCCGAACACGCGTTTTGTCGGGCATGCCATCATACAGCTTATGAACCTCTGAAAGGCCGACGAAAACCTCATCTGCGGCGGCCACTTTGAAATTACTGGGCTCGTAAGTGCATTCTTTGAAAATCGGTAGAGTGATAAACATATAGGCCTCGCCCGGGCCAGCGACCTTGCCCTCTGCATGAAGCTGCTCGATCAGCTTGGGGCCGAACCATTCGTCAACTTTCGCGCCATTTTTCGCGCATTCCGCATCGAAAATCGCGCGGGTTGGCGTGATCCACTCAATCGCACCTGCCGAGCATGAGAGCCAATGCACCGCGCCCAACGCATCGGTGCAAAAAATATCGCCCAATTTGGAGCAAAGGAAGGGTTTAAGATCCTTGCGATCCGTCATCCATTCCCAACTTTGCACCACGCCCTCGCCAAAAGATGGTCCCGGTTCAAATGCGATATCTTTCCATGTTGCTGGCATGTTGCGTTACCCTTTTGCGTGCGGATTTCCCGCATCTATTCAAGAGTTTTCTACGCGAAGGGCACGCTTAGCTCCAGTAAATGTTTGAAACTTTGACGCTTTCGCGCGTTCGCTTCAGCTCAAAATCCAACCGGCCCATCCAGTTCCTTCACATTCCACGGAAGGCCATGGGCGTTCAACATGTCCATGAAAGGATCAGGGTCCATCTCTTCCATATTGACGACGCCATCCTTGTCCCAAGTACCATTCAGCATCAGCGCCGCGCCAATCATTGCCGGAACGCCCGTGGTGTAGCTGACGCCTTGATTACCGGTTTCTTCGTAAGCGGCTTCATGGCTGCAAATATTGTTGATGTAGAATGTCTTCTCACCCGAACCATCCAGCGCCTCGCCCGTTGCGATGCAGCCAATATTGGTCTTGCCCGTGGTGGTTTCGCCCAAAGTTTCTGGTTTGGGCAGAACAGCGGACAGGAATTGCAGCGGGATGATTTCGTGCCCTTGATATTTAATCGGCTCAATCCCCGTCATGCCGACATTTTCCAGCACGGTGAGATGTTTGATATATTCATCGCCAAAGGTCATCCAGAACCGCGCGCGTTCCAATTCAGGGATGAATTTCGACAGGCTCTCCAGCTCCTCATGATACATCAGATAAGCATTGCGCGGGCCAACCTCGTCAAAATCAAAGCTATGATGGGTGGATAGCGCCGGTGTCTCCACCCAATCGCCGTTTTCCCCCGGCTTCTTTTCCCAATGCCGCGCCGGTGCAGTGACCTCGCGGATATTGATCTCTGGATTGAAATTGGTTGCAAAGGCTTGGCCATGATCACCGCCATTGCAATCCAAGATATCAAGCTGGCGAATGCTCTTGAGCTTATGCTTGCGCAGCCACATGGTGAAAACGCTGGTCACGCCGGGATCAAAACCTGACCCAAGCAGCGCCATCAAGCCCGCCTCTTTAAACCGGTCATGATAGGCCCATTGCCATTTATATTCGAACTTGGCCTCATCCTTGGGCTCATAATTCGCCGTGTCGAGATAGGCCGCGCCCGCCTCTAGGCACGCATCCATTATCGGCAAATCTTGGTAGGGCAGCGCGAGATTGACCACGAGGCTTGGCTGAACCTTGCGGATCAGGTTCACCATCGCAGGCACTTCTTCAGCATCGATCTCATAGGTCGACACATCTGCCCCCTCGCGCTGTTTAACGCTGGCGGCGATCGCATCGCATTTGGCAATGGTGCGACTGGCGAGATGAATGTCGCTGAAAATATCGGCGTTTTGAGCCATTTTGTGGACACACACCGAGCTGACGCCCCCTGCACCGATTACCAACACACTTGCCATCGCATTTCACCTTCAAAATCAAATCGTGCTTGGCGCTTTAAATGAATACGCTAAGACCGCAATATGGATGAACATTTACAGCGCAGGCCGACTAGCAAAGGCGTTATTGCTGCCGCCGCCGAGATCGCCTCAATTCTGCCGCCGACGCCCTTGTTGCCGGTGAAAATCGGCGGGGTGCAAGTGCATGTTAAGGCAGAAACCTTGCAGCCAATCGGCGCGTTTAAAATACGCGGGGCTTGGTGGCGGCTTTCCAGACTGAGCGCCGATGAACGCAAAGCTGGCGTCGTTGCCGTTTCTTCCGGCAATCATGCGCAAGGCGTGGCTTGGGCGGCAAAG
>CALFEA010000152.1 GCA_937950385.1 uncultured Altererythrobacter sp.
AGACGACCTTGCTTAAAATGCTGACTGGCGAGCTTGAGCCAGATAGCGGCAAAGTCACGCGTTCCAATAAGCTATCCGGCGTCATGATCGATCAGCAACGCAGCCTGCTTGAAGGGTCGCGCACGGTCCTAGATGTGCTGGCAGAAGGCGGCGATTGGATTGATGTGCGCGGAGACCGCAAGCACATTCAAGGCTATCTCAAAGAGTTTTTATTCGACCCCAAGATCGTCGACACCAGTGTTGGTACAATGTCTGGCGGCGAACGTTCTCGTCTGCTGCTCGCCCGCGAATTTGCGCGCGTGTCGAACCTTTTGGTGCTCGATGAGCCGACCAATGATCTCGATTTAGAAACGCTCGATCTGTTACAAGAAGTGATCGCAGATTATGATGGCACCGTGCTCATCGTCAGCCATGACCGCGACTTTCTCGACCGGACCGTCACCGTCACGCTTGGCCTTGACGGCACGGGCAATGTGGATGTGGTCGCAGGTGGTTATGCCGACTGGGAAGCCAAACGCCGCACACTTACAAAGCGGCCCAAAAGCGCTGCAAAAGCAGATAGCAAGCCGAAGCCTGCTGCATCCAAACCAGCATCTGCGAAGCCCACTAAATTGTCTTACAAAGACCAGCGCGATTATGAACTCTTGCCTGCGCGCATTGAGGAGCTGGAAGGCGCGATTGCCAAGGGCGAGGCAATCCTCGCAGATCCCGAACTATACACCGCCGATCCGCAGAAATTCGCCAATATTTCGCAAGGGCTAGAGAACGCCCGAACTGAAAAAGACGCAGCAGAAGAGCGGTGGTTGGAATTGGCCGAACAAGTCGAGGGTTAACTCAAATGGGCCCAGATACACAGGCGTTGCATGATGAAATCCGGGCCTGCCAAATTTGCGCGGAACATTTGGAGCTTGGCCCTCGCCCAGTCCTCCAATTTAGCGCCAAAAGCCGCATTTGCATCATCGGCCAAGCGCCCGGCACCAAAGTCCATGCCAGCGGTATTCCTTGGGATGATGATAGCGGCGACCGCCTGCGCGAATGGCTAGGCCTGAGCGAGCTGGGTTTGGACAAAGATGCGTTTTATGACCCGGACAAAATAGCGCTCGTGCCCATGGGTTTTTGTTATCCCGGCAAGGCCAGCGGCGGCGATAAGCCTCCTCGCAAAGAATGCGCGCCGGCGTGGCATGAACGCGTCTTGTCCTGCCTGCCAGATGATCGCGTAACTTTGCTCGTCGGCTCCTATGCCCAGGCCGCATATTTGCCAGATACCAAGCGCCTATCCCTTACCGAGCGTGTTCGGCGGCATGCAGAATTCGGCGCTGTTATTCCCCTACCCCATCCAGCGTGGCGAGTGCGAATGTGGATGGCGAAGCATCCATGGTTTGAGGCTGAGGTATTGCCAAGCCTGCGCACCGCAGTTGCCAAAGCGCTGTCTGGTTGACCTCTCCCCGCCATATGCCTGTCCCATTGTCGACACATTTTAGGCCAATAAAGCAGTCTGCAGAAACAATAGGAGAAAACCCATGTCCGTTGATCAACTAGCACAAGAGTTTTGCGCCGCTGTTCAAGCAGACAACGAAGCTGGCTACCAAGCCATGTGGTCAGACGATATTGTCTCAATGGAACCAGGAGATGGCCCAATGTCGAAGGTTCAGGGCCGCGGCCAATTGCTCGAAAAGCACAAATGGTGGAACGAAAACGCAGAAATGCATGATTTTTCAATGGAAGGACCGTTTGTCGTTGGCGAACAATTTGCGGTCAATTATTCCATGGATGTCACGATGATGGGTGAGCGAACTCAGTCATCTGAAACTGCCATTTACACGGTAAAAGACGGCAAGATTGCTGAGGAACGCTTTTTCTACGGAGCCGGGTAAGAAGGTCAAGAAAGACCAGTTTTACCAATTATTTATTGTACAAAACTATCAAGCCCCACTTTGATTTGATTGATAGGATTGGCACCATGTCACCAGCGGTAAAGTTCTTTGCGGCATTAGTTGTTTTTGCGATTTGGGGCCCATATCTTTTGTACGTTTGGATAACAGAAAATGTGCCATCTTGGGCGATTGGCTCTGTCTTGCGCAAAACGTTAATGCTGAGCCGAGAATTTGAACCGACAATTTTTACTCTAATGTTCGGCGTCATGTTTACTGGTTTTGTCGCCTATGGATTGTTCGGTTATGCAACTGGAAACGCCTACTATCAAAAGATGGAACGCCAAGGCCGCAGATAGCTGTCTCGTTCGCTATCCAGCGGAATGGCGATCACAATTGATCCGGTAAAAATCAGCCACCCGCTCTAGCGCCAATTTCAATACCAATTTGCCGCTGCGTGCTGGCCAGTTAAGTGCGCGCTCTGCGGCTGGCAAAGATTCGCCATCGCAAACCACGCGCCACAACACTTCATCAAGGCCCTTGCCCGCTGATGCGACCGCTGCGTCAAATCTCTGTTTTGCTGCCATATGCCGCTCTGAATGGGACATTGAGCCCTCGCCAGTTGATTTGGCGCGCACAGGATCCCAGCGCATCGTAACGCTTGGCCCCATTTGCGCGCGCTCATAATCGGCTCGCAATCGTTCGCCGGCATCGAAAAGCCGGGTTTCCAAATGGCCGCGTGAATGCAGCCAACTTATCGGAGATTCGGCCAGATTTACCGTCGCAGTGCGGCGCTTGCCTTCTGCACTCTCATTCTCACTCCCCCGAACCGGTCCTTCTTGCGTCAATTCCCGCTCTACCAATTTGCGCTGCATGCTGTGTCCTTTTGGATGAAGCGAGCTGGATATCCGACTCGCCGTTGCTGTTTGCTCAATCCGCTCTTGCAATGCTGTGGTTATTGTAGGAAAGTAAAATCACCATTTTGGTTATATTGGTTTTGGAGAGCTCAGGCATGATCAACCGCATTCGCGATATTCGTAAAGCCAAGGGCATGACGCTGGCTGAACTCGCGCAAAACTGCGCCCCGCCCACAACCGCCCAAACAATCGGACGGCTAGAAACAGGCATGCGCAATCTGTCGCTTAAATGGATGGAACGCATTGCAGCTGCGCTAGAAGTCGATCCTGAAGCGCTCGTTCGGTCGGAGAACACATCTCAGCCCATGGTCGTGGCCAGCCTGCGCATCGCGGGTGCAGAGGCTCTATCTACGCCGCGTGAAGCCGTGCTCCCTTCTGATTTGGCCAGTAGCGACGATAATTCGGCACTGATGGTCTTGAGCATTGAAGAAAGCGTCGGTGAGTTTCGGCCCGGCGACATGCTATGGCTCCAACAAATCGCGCCAAAGGATGCGGGCAGCGCGATCAACCGTGATTGCCTCATTCCAAAACCCGGCGGCCGTTTTGCATTTGGGCGCCTAATTGACCGCAAAGGCACTCTTGTTGGCATTTTACCGCCTGGGTCAGGACAAAAGCAGCAAGTCGTCGACAATCCGCCTTGGATAGCCGCTGCGCAAATGTTGGTGCGTCCATTATGAGCGGCGACACTCAAAAGCATGTTTTGGCAATTTCAACGCTCTACCCCAATGACAGCAATCCGCGCTTCGGGACATTTGTGGCGCGCTCTTTGGAGGCGCTGGCCAAGCGCGGTGATTGGAAAGTCACTGTCATCAACCCCATCGGCCTGCCGCCGATTACCGTTGGTCGCTACCGCGCATTGGCCCAATTGCCAGCCGTAGCGATAGAAGGCGGCGTTACTGTCCACCGCCCGCACTTTACGCTTGTGCCTAAGATCGGTGCACGGATGAACGCAGCGGCCATTGCCCGCGCTTCCCTGCCATTGATCCGCCAAATTCACAGCAATGATCCCGTTGATATCATCGATGCTGAGTTCTTTTACCCAGACGGACCAGCCGCAGCCACCATTGGCGAAAAACTCGGCATTCCAGTATCGATCAAAGCGCGCGGTTCAGACATCAGCCTGTGGAGCAGCAAGGATTATGGCAAAGCGCAAATCCTAGACGCTGCGGATAAAGCCGCAGGCATGCTCGCCGTGTCGGAAAACCTCGCAAGCGATATGGCCGCGCTTGGAATGGACCGCGATAAGATCACCGTGCATTACACTGGCCTAGACCGTGACCGCTTTCGGCCGCTGGGCAATGTAAGCCTGCGTCCGACTTTGGCCAAGCAATTGGGCTTTGAACTGCCCGGCGATGCGCCATTGTTCGTAACGGTGGGCGCTTTGATTGAGCGCAAAGGGCAAGAGCTCGTCTTGCGTGCCATGGCCAATATCCCCGGCTCGCGCTTGATTATCGTTGGCAAAGGCGAGGATGAGGCAAAATTACGCTCTGTAACTCGTGAACTCAAACTGACAGACCGTGTGCATTTCGCCGGATCGCTGGATCACGATGTGATGCCGGTGATCCTATCAGCGGCCGATATTATGGTTCTACCCACCGCTAGCGAGGGTCTCGCCAATGCATGGGTTGAGGCGCTTGCCTGCGGTACTCCGTGCATCACATGCAATGTTGGCGGGGCTCAGGAGCTCTTTAATATTCCTGAGGCGGGACGGCTCGTGCCGCGTGATGTCACACGTATTACTAAAGCAATGGACGATATTTTGACCGATCCACCCGCGCCTAGCGATGTCATAAAAGCAGTGGAACGGTTTAGCTGGGAGAATAATGGCGCAGAGCTAGCCGCCCATTTTGAACGGCTAACATCCGGCTAATCATCAAGCGAAAAAGAGTGGCTTAAGCGCGCTTACCTCGACTTAAACGTCAGGCAGGCCCGCGCATTTCCTTTTCGGCCTGTTCGCGCGCCTTGCGCTCTTGCTTATCAGCCTCGGTTTCTTGCGGAACGAAGCTGTCTGAATTCACGCCCAGCCAAATGAGAACCGGCGAAGCGAGATAGACAGAGCTGTATGTACCGACAAACAAGCCAAATGTGATCGCCGCGACCAGACCGAACAGGCTGGCAGGGCCAAAGGCAAGCAGCGGGATCAGTGCGACCAGCAAGGTCAATGACGTCATGACGGTACGTGCCAAAGTTTCATTGATCGAAAGGTCAAGCAATTCAACCAGTTGCATCTTACGAAACTTCTTCAAATTCTCTCGGATACGGTCATAAACCACAATTGTATCGTTGAGCGAGTAACCGATAATCGTCAAAATCGCAGCGACAATTTGCAGGCTAAATTCCAGCTGGAATAGCGCAAACATACCCAAGGTCAGCGAGACATCGTGGAACAGTGCGAACAAAGCGCCTGCACCAAACTGCCACTCAAACCGGATCCAAATATACAGCGCCACCGCCAACATCGCCGCGCCTAGGGCCAAGACCGCGCTTTCACGGAACTCGCCTGCGACCTTACCGGAAACGGTTTCGTTGCTGTCGGCGCGCGCATCGGGATATGTCTTTTTGATCTCGGCTATCACTTGATTGCCAATTTCTGTTGCAGAGCCAGCATTTTCGCTAGATTCTTCGGGCAGAGGCACACGGATAGACACCACATTCGGCGCGCCAAAGCCTTGAACAACAGGCGTTCCAAAGCCTAAATTCTCAACAGAAGCACGCAAGTCCTCTATTGGTGCCTGCTCCAGCTCAGTAAATGTGACACGAACTTCCTGACCACCAACAAAATCAACGCCGTAATTGATGCCTTTGGTCAGCACCAAGGCCCAGCTGGCCAAGATCAGCAAAATGCTGATGACCAAGAACGGCATCCGCAGTTTGAGGAAGCGAATGTTCGTGTTGTCAGGGACAAGTTTGAGCAATTTCATGACATCGACCCTTTAAATATTCAATTCACTGGGCCGCGCCTTGCGCAACCATCCGGAGACCCACATGCGGGTCATAACAACAGCGGTAAAGACGCTGGTAGCAAGGCCGACGATCAGTACGACGGCAAAGCCGCGTACCGGGCCAGAGCCAAAGGACACCAGCAAAACACCCGCGATAAAGTTGGTGATATTCGCATCGTAAATCGCGCGGCTCGCCTCTTTATAGCCGGTCTCCACCGCTGCAATTATGCGGCGGCCGCGTTTGCGTTCCTCGCCGATCCGCTCATTAATAAGCACATTGGCATCCACCGCTGCCCCCACAGTCAGCACGAAACCAGCTATGCCTGGCAATGTTAGGGTGAAGTTGAAGATCGCCATGACGCCCAGCACCATCAACACGTTAATTATCAGCGCGCCCGTCGCATAAACGCCGAAGCGGCCATAGGATGCTATCATCAATGCAATAACCGCAACCGAACCAATCATCAGCGCCAGTAAGCCCCGCTTAATCGAGTCCTGGCCCAATTCGGCGCTGACAGAGCGCTCTTCGATAACCGTCAAGTCAACCGGCAAAGCGCCTGATTTCAATGAAATCGCCAATTGGTTCGCGCTTTCTGCGGTAAAGCTGCCCGAGATTTGCGCCGAACCGCCTAGGATGGGCTCATTAAATACTGGCGTGGAAAGCACCGCATCATCCAAAATGATCGCGAATTGCCTCCCGACATTTTCGGTGCTCAATTTGGCAAATTTGGTGCCGCCTTGCGTATCAAAGGAAATATTGACGACATCTTCCTGCGTTTCAGGATTTACGCCTGCACTTGCATCGATCAAACTATCGCCGCGAATGCCGCCCAAACGCTCGACCGCAACGAAATTACCTTCGCTAAGCGTGCCTTCTGCAAAGGGAAAAATCTCGCTGCCTGCAGGCGCAATGCCCTGCATCACATCGGTCGGCAATGCAGTGGCATCGACGAGCTTAAATTCAAGCTGAGCGGTCTTACCGACCTGCTCTTTTAGTTCTTCAGGATCTTGCAGCCCCGGAACCTGCACCACAATCCGCGTATCGCCTTGGCGAATAATCGTCGGCTCGCGCGTGCCAAGTGCGTCAATCCGCTTGCGCAGAACTTCAATCGCGCCTTCCATGGCCTGATCGACGGCATTTTCTTGCCCGTCGTCGGTCGGGGTGAGGACCATTCTTTGGCCGTCGACAACCGTTAGATCCCATTCGCGCGTTAAGCCTGATCCCGCCATAATCGGTTCAAGCCGCTCGCGCGCCGCGTCCAAATCGGAGGCATCGCTAACCAGAAAGCTAAGGCGGTTATTATTGGTCGCTACATCGCCAATGCGAATACGCTCTTTCTCACGATTTCGCAGTTCAGCGCGGACGCTTTCCTCAAGCGTTTCAATCCTTTGACGCGCAACCTGCTCGGGGTCAGCTTCGAGCAAGAGGTGGCTACCGCCTGCCAAATCGAGGCCCAAATTGATTTCAGGATCAGGCAGAAATTCAGGCCATTTGATCCCGCTATTGCTGGTGAGCGAAGGGATTGCCGCCAAAGCAACCGTCAGCGCTATTCCCCAAAGCATGATCTTTTTCCAAAGAGGGAACTCAAGCATGGGTCAGCTGCGCCTTTTCAACCGGGACCGCTTTTGAAATCGGATCAATCATTTGCAGCAGTGCCGCCTTTTGGAATGACATCGCCAATGGTCGCCTTGATCGCTTTCACCCGTGTGTCTTTACCAAGCTCTAGTTCGACATATTGATCGTCAACTTTCACGATCTTGCCAACCAAACCGCCAGCTGTGACCACTTGATCGCCTTTTTTCAGACCCTCAACCTTGGCAGCGTGTTCTTTCTGCCGCTTCATTTGCGGGCGGATGATCAAGAACCAAAAGATTAGGATCATGCCGACAATCGGCGCCAAGGTCATCCAAGTTGGGGGCTGCGCAGGTCCTGCAGCAGCGGCAGCGAGTAGCTCAATCATTGTTTT
The DNA here is from genome assembly GCA_937950385.1 of uncultured Altererythrobacter sp. GTDB lineage: Bacteria > Pseudomonadota > Alphaproteobacteria > Sphingomonadales > Sphingomonadaceae > Erythrobacter. The sequence continues at coordinate 7,698 of CALFEA010000152.1, forward strand.
TCTAAGCCCATTTGCAAATCATCAAAAAGCGTTTGAGAAGACGCGTCAGATGCACTTTTAATTGCGCATTACTCACCCTCTCACCCGTAAGTGGGCGCGCCTAGCAGTAATGCAAGAGCCTCGCAATGCATCAGCGGCGCTCAACGCACGACTTTACCCGCTTGCCAGCATCAAAACCCCTGCCTATAGGCGGCAGCTCCACTGGTATCGGGACGTGGCGCAGTCTGGTAGCGCACTATACTGGGGGTGTAGGGGTCGCTGGTTCGAATCCAGTCGTCCCGACCAGTGGAAATTTCCTCAAATTGTCGGATGATCTAGCGCTTTGCCCTTTTGAAGAGCAGGTCTAAGAGTGATCTCGCCTCATCTATACGGTATCTCTGCTTTCCTACATGAACCCATTTGGTTATTTCTACTGCGAATCGCAAACAGGAGAATCTCCATGGCCGTATTAGAAGCGCTTATTGGTCCGATCGCATCCATTATCGACAAGATCATTCCCGACAAAGAGGCCCGCGCCAAAGCCAAGCTAGAGCTGATCAAGCTGGAAGGCGGCCAAGAAATGCGCATGATTGAGGCGCAATTGCAGGCCATCGTTGCCGAGGCACAAAGCGTGGATCCTTGGACCAGCCGCGCCCGGCCCAGCTTCTTATATGTGATGTATGCAATGATATTGTGGGCCCTGCCCATGGGCGTTCTGGCCGCGTTTAATCCCGGCGCAGCGCGCGATATTGCCGCCGGTATGAACTCTTATTAGGGCGGTCTGCCAGAGCCGCTTTACGCTCTGTTTGGCACAGGTTACCTCGGCTACACTGCCGCACGTCAATGGGGCAAAGTGAAGGGCGTCGACAAGTAGCCGCAAAGGCGGCTACACCCGCCCGCATGACCCAAACCATCTACGTCCTGAACGGCCCGAACCTAAACCTTCTTGGCCTCCGCGAACCCGAAATCTATGGCTCCGACACGCTCGATGATATTGCCGGCCGGTTAGAGGACCAAACGCATGGGACAGGTTACACCATCGACATGCGCCAAACCAATCATGAAGGCATGTTGGTCGATTGGCTGCATGAGGCCCATGCAGACGGCGCGCGCGCTGTTTTGCTGAATGCTGGGGCCTATACCCACACCTCCATCGCATTGCTCGATGCGATCCGCGCGATAACCATTCCGGTTATAGAAGTGCATTTATCCGATCCCAAAACCCGCGAGGTTTTCCGCCATATTTCTTATGTCGGCATGGCTGCGGCCAAAACGGTGGAGGGTCACGGCGCAAAAAGCTACGAAATCGCCCTCGCCCATGTTTTAGACGGTGACATTTAAGGCATAATCCCTTGCCACAGCCTGCGCCCGCGCATAATCACGGCGCAAACAAGACGTAAGGGAAATACATGGCTGAACAAAAGTCGGGCGGCAAAGCAAAATCGGGAATGAACGTGGACGTGAGCCTCGTTCGCGAACTTGCCGAATTGCTCAATGAAACAGGCCTCACCGAAATCGAAGTTGAGGACAATGATCGCAAGATCAAAGTCGCACGCGGAGGCGGCGTTGTGACCCATGCTGCCGCACCTGTCATGGCCGCAGCCCCGGCTTCAGCCGCACCAGCACCCGCTGCTGCTGCTCCTACCAGCGAAGAGTCCGCGCCCGCCAGCAATGCAGACGCGCTCAAATCACCAATGGTTGGTACCGTTTATCTCTCAAGCGAGCCAAGTGCGCCGCCTTTCGTCAATGTCGGCGACACCGTTGCCAAAGGCGACACGCTCCTCATCGTTGAAGCGATGAAAGTGATGAACCCAATTAATGCAGACAAGGCCGGCACGATAAAAGCGATCCTCGTCGACAATGCGCAGCCGGTTGAATTTGACCAGCCGCTCGTCGTGATCGGCTAAGCGGGAGCAAATCCATGGCCATTACCCGCATCCTCATCGCCAATCGCGGCGAAATC
>CALFEA010000153.1 GCA_937950385.1 uncultured Altererythrobacter sp.
CTGGCGCGGATATTATCACCGGTCACCCAGAGGCGGGGCCGCATACCCACCGGACTTTGCAGGCGATTAAGGCGCATGGGATTAAAGCGGGCGTTGTGCTTAATCCCGGTACGCCGGTCGATGTGCTCGACAATCTGATCGATCTGGCCGATTTGATTTTGGTGATGAGCGTGAACCCCGGCTTTGGCGGGCAAAGCTTCATCCATTCCCAGCTTGAAAAAATTCGCCGTATCCGCGCAATGATTGAGGCGACGGGGCGCGATATTCACCTTGAGGTCGACGGCGGCGTTAATCCTGAAACGGCGCAATTGTGTATTGAGGCAGGCGCGGATGTGCTGGTCGCGGGATCGGCCACATTTAAAGGCGGGCCGGAAAAATATGCGAGCAATATTGCGGCGCTAAAAGGCGAGAAGCAGGGGGCAGCATGACCGATACGGTTTTGACTAGGGGCGCGAAGGGCGATCTAGCCGATCTGGAAGCTACAGATTTGTTTGGCGAAATCCCTCCAAAACCCGCCAAGAAGAAACCTGCCGCTAAAAAAACTGCCTCTAAGAAAGCTGCGTCCAAGAAGAAGCCCGCCGCGAAAAAAGAGGCGGCAAAAAAACCAGTTGCCAAGAAGCCTGCTGCTAAAAAGGTGCCCGTTAAGAAGGCTCCTGCAGCGAAGGCATCTGCCCAGAAGGTCGCACCCAAGAAGCCAGCATCCAAAAAAGCTGCGCCAAAAACCGCCAAAGCTCCGGCTTCTAAATCCCAGTCGAGCAAGCCCAAGTCGAGCAAACCCAAGTCGCCCAAACCTAAGTCGGCAAAGACTGCGCCTGACAAAGTCAAAAAGGGGAAAGCTATCTCCAAGACCGCAACAAAGCCCGCCGCTAAAACAGCGCCCGCTGCAAAAAGCCCAGCTAAGCAGTCGGCTAAGCCCAAGGCTGCTGAGCCATCGGCTATTCCGCTGAACAAATCTGCGCCCAATGATCAAGATTTGATCGCAGAAGCCCCGCCTCAGCAGAAGGCGGCGCCAAAAGCGCCGCCGGCTCCAAAACCCGTACCAGAGGTCAAAGCCGCTCCAGAGCCAATAGCGGCACCTGCTGCTAAACCAGTGGCACAGGCCGCGCCGCCAGTTGCAGACACGCCCACGAGCAAGCCTGAAGACGGCTCGCATTGGGATGGATCAGAAGCGCTTGCCCCGTCACGCGCGCTGACATTGTCGGATTTTGCGCCGCCATCCTCTGGTCCGGTGGAGCGGATGATCCGCTTGGCCTACCGCATTGGTATTCCCGGCCCTACGCTCACCTCGCCCTTCCGCAAGCCTGCGAAAACGCGCATTCTTGCAACGGTCAAGGCGCCGCCATTGGGCAAGCGCGCCGCTGGCATGGCATTGCGCGCCGGGCATTTCCTTATTCACGGCGTCAAAGCCCCGATTGCCGAGATGGATTTTGCGCCAGCACAGGGCCGCCTCACCCCTCCTTTCGAACGTGTGGTTCACGGCTTTAGCTGGATGCGCGATTTGGCCGCCTCTGCCCCGCGGGAGCAATGCGCTGCGACAGCGGAGCGCGTCACACAAAGCTGGCTCGATGCCAATCCTAAGCCTGATAAAAGTGACGCGTGGAAAGTGGAGCATGTCGGCGCCCGTGTGCTTGCATGGTTGATGCATGCGCCCTTGCTGATGTCGCGCGATGACAGTGCATGGCGCGGGCGCATGCTGGCCGCGATTGAGGCGAATGCCCGCTGGCTCGATCATCATGTGAGCCATGAGAATGATCGGCTGGCAGAAATTTCTGGCTGGGCCGGTGTTACGGCCGCAGGGCTGCTTTTGCCAGAAGGCAAGCCGCGGCGTTTGTTCGGTGAGGCTGGGCTGCTGAAAGCTCTGGGTGATTTGGTGGCCGAGGATGGCGGCGTTTTGTCGCGCAGCCCGATGGCGCAAATGGATGCGATTGCGCTGCTGATTGACTTGCGCAGCTGTTATGAAGCGGTGGAAATTGAAATGCCATCGGCACTGGGCGTGATGCTGGAGCTGCTGGTTCCGCCATTGCTCGCGCTGCGCCACGGCGACGGCGGTCTGGGCAGCTGGCAAGGCGCAGGCGCGACCAGCGCCGAGGAGCTTTCCACGCTGATTGAAGCCAGCGGCGTGCGCACGCGCCCGCTTAAAGATATTCGTCAATGGGGTTTCCAGCGTCTGACTGGCGGTAAAACCACCGTGCAATTCGATGCCGCCCCGCCGCCGCGTGCGCGCTATGCCCGCTTTGGCTGCGCGTCGACATTGGCATTTGAAATGTCCGATGGCTCGCACCGTTTGATCGTCAATTGCGGCGGTGCAGCGGTTGCAGGCGGCCAAGTGCCTGCGCGTATTGAACAAGGTCTGCGGGCCAGTGCAGCGCATTCTACGCTTGTGCTCGACAATGTGAATTCCACCTCGGTTTTGATTAAGGGCAAGCTGGGCAAGGGCGTCGAGCTGGTGGAAGTCGACAAGCGCCTGGTCCCGCAAAAGGGCGGTGAGGCCACCCGGGTTGAGGCTTGCCATGATGGCTACACCTCGCGCTTTGACTTGATGCACCGGCGCATTTTGATGCTCGGTCATGACGGCGACGAATTGCGCGGCGAGGATATTTTGCTGCCCTCATCCAAGCGTGCGAAACGCGGCAAAATCAGCTTTGCTATGCGGTTCCACCTTGGCCTGCATGTGGAGGCCCGTGTGGCAGAGGACCGGCGCGGGGCAAGTCTGGTTCTGCCCGATGGATCCTTGTGGCAATTTCGCCTGGCAGGCGATGATAGCCGCGCGGAAGTCAGCTTGGAGGAGAGCCTTTGGGTAGATGGCGCTGGCAAGCCGCATCCGATTGAACAATTGGTCGTGCAAGGCATGGCCTCACGCGGCGGGGAGCAATTCTCCTGGCTGTTTAAGAAAATGAGCTAAGAAGGCGTAGGTTTCATGAGTGATGTGGTAATTAAACGGGCGCTGCTTTCAGTGTCCGACAAAAGCGGTTTGGCCGATCTGGGCAAGACATTGGCCGCGCGCGGTGTTGAGCTTGTTTCCACCGGCGGCACAGCCAAAGCTTTGCGCGATGCGGGCCTTGATGTGCGCGACATATCCGAACTGACGGGCTTTCCTGAAATGATGGATGGCCGCGTAAAAACGCTGCATCCCAATGTTCATGGCGGATTGCTGGCTGTGCGCGACAATGCCGAACATACCGCTGCAATGGAGGCGCATGGGATCGGCGCAATCGAATTGGTCGTGGTCAATCTCTATCCGTTTGAGGCGACAGTGGCCAAAGGCGCAGAGCGCGCTGAGATTATCGAAAACATCGATATTGGCGGGCCATCAATGGTGCGTTCTGCGGCGAAGAACCACGGCTTTGTCACCATCGTCACGGACCCCACAGATTACGCCGGTTTGACTGAGGAATTGGACGCGAAAGACGGCGCCACCGGCGAAGCATTCCGCATTCGCATGGCAGGCAAGGCTTACGCTCGCACCGCCGCTTATGATGCAGCGATTGCCAATTGGTTCGCCTTTGGTGATGCATTTACCCATCCGCTTGGGACAGAAGCATTGGGCGCAACGCCCTTTGTGGACACGATGCCGCTGGCGTTCAAACGCGCCGATACGCTTCGTTATGGAGAGAACCCGCATCAAGGCGCAGCATCCTATGTGCCGCAAGTTCTGGGTGCGCGCGGCGTTCCGCAGGCAGAGCAATTGCAAGGCAAGGCGCTCAGCTACAACAACTTAAACGATGCCGATGCGGCGCTGGAATTGGCGGCGGAATTTGATGGCGGCGAGCCTGCCGTCGTGATCGTCAAACACGCCAACCCATGCGGCGTTGCCCAAGGCGCGACTTTGTTGGAGGCTTGGGAAGCGGCATTGCAATGCGACAGCGTCTCTGCCTTTGGCGGGATTGTCGCGGTAAACACTGAATTGGACGGCGCAACAGCTGAGGCCATTGCCAAGATTTTCACCGAAGTCGTTATCGCGCCCAAGGTGTCAGCCGAGGCCCGCGAAATCTTCGCCAAGAAGAAAAACTTGCGCATTTTGGAATGCGGCACTTTGCCCGATCCGCGCCGGGGCGGCTTTATTATGAAGACCATTGCGGGCGGCATGCTGCTGCAAAACCGAGACAATGGTGCGATTTCTCAAGGTGATTTGAAGGTTGTGACCGACCGCGAACCGACACCGCAAGAATTGAAAGATTGCTTGTTTGCCTGGACGGTTGCTCGCCATGTGAAATCCAATGCCATCGTCTACGCCAAGAATGGCGCGACCGCTGGGATTGGCGCTGGCCAAATGAACCGGCGCGACAGTTCGCGCATTGCGGCGATGAAGGCGGCAGAGGCGGCTGAAACCTACAAATGGAGCGAAAGCCGCGCGATTGGCAGCGCGGTTGCGTCCGATGCATTCTTCCCATTTGCCGATGGATTGCTGGCCGCAGCAGAAGCCGGTGCGACCGCGATTATTCAGCCGGGCGGCTCCATCCGTGATGAAGAAGTGATTGCCGCTGCCAATGAAAAGGGCCTTGCAATGGTCTTCACTGGCATGCGGCATTTCAGGCATTAAAGCGCCTACGATGACTGCGTGATTTTGCGGCAAAGTAAGGCGATCATCTCGCCCCGTCTCGCGTCTGGCCTCGCCATCTACCCATTTGACCTCATCATCTCAGCGTGCCTCGAAGCACCCTAAAATCGCGTCCAAACTCTGCTTGCCTGCGTAGCTTTAGCTGTAACCAATCACGCGGTTGCAACGTATAAACAAATATCAAACGCCGTGTTCACTAACTGGCAAGTGATCCTGAGTATAAACACTAGGACGACGATTCGAGATAAGAGAGTTTCCCCAATGGGCCTGTTTAAACCTGACCTCTACCGCAACTTTGCAATCGGCTTTTTGCTGGGCGCGCTGGTTGTGGTTGCCAATGCTTCACCTGATTGGGAAGCAGAGTTTTCAGGTAAGGCCTATGCAGCGGAAAATGATCAAGTCGCGCAATCCGTCGAAAAGGCTCCATGAAACAAATCATCACGCTAGCGGTCGCATCCGCTGTTGCTCTGTCCGGTTGCCAAGCGGCTCCGGTCTCTGCTGAAAACATCGTGCAGGCACCTGCCGCCAAGCGCGTATCCAAAGAAACCGGCGGCTTGAAAGTCGCGATCTTTGCTGGCGGCTGTTTCTGGGGCGTCGAAGGCGTCTTCTCCCACACCAAAGGCGTAAAGCGCGCCGTATCCGGCTATCACGGCGGATCCGCAGCAACCGCCACTTACAAACAAACCAACACGGGCGTTACCGGTCATGCTGAGGCGGTGCGGGTCGTCTATGATCCCAAAGTCATCCGCTATGACCAATTGCTTAGGATATTCTTCTCCGTTGTCGCTGATCCCACATTGCGCAATCGCCAAGGGCCGGATCGCGGCCCGCAATATCGCGCTGCGCTTGTGCCGCTCAATGCAGAACAGCGCGCTATCGCCAGTTCATATCTGTCGCAAATGCAATCCTCGGGCAGATGGAAGCGACCAATCGTCACGAAGACGGAACGCTACCGTAAGTTTTACGCGGCTGAAAATTACCATCAGGATTTCATGGCTCGCAACCCAAGCCATGGATATATTAAGCGCTGGGACAAGCCCAAGGTTGCCGGGCTAAAGCGTCTATATCCCAGCCTGTTCCGAGCCAGCTTCTTGCGCGATCATAAGTCCTAACCGCAATATCTGGCGCTGAAGGCTAAGGTGCTCTATATATAGAGCTATGGCCAAACACGCGCACGCACACACAGAACATTCCGGCGATGATTTACTGGGCGCTGCCCGCGACGCTTTAACCGGCGCAGGCGAGCAATGGACGGGTCTGCGCGAAGCCGTTTTTGCAGAACTGGTTCAGCATGAGCGCCCTGCC
>CALFEA010000154.1 GCA_937950385.1 uncultured Altererythrobacter sp.
CCAACTTCGGGATACGATTGAAAGTCACTTTATCGGTGCCATCAGGCGCAACATAATCTGGAACTTCGCGCTCTGGCAGGCTTTGCGCTTCGATCACGAGAGCCATTTCCTTGGCTTTCGCACCCAAGCTAATTTCCTCGCCAACATTGATGCGGCGTGATGGAATATTGCACTTCACACCGTTCACATAGATGTGACCGTGGTTCACGATCTGGCGGGCTGCAAAGATTGTTGGAGCGAATTTGGCGCGGTAAACAATCATGTCGAGGCGGCGCTCAAGCAGACCGATAAGGTTTTGACCGGTATCACCCTTAAGGCGTGTCGCATCTTTGTAAGTGCTGCGGAACTGTCTTTCCGTTACATCGCCGTAATAGCCTTTGAGCTTTTGCTTAGCGCGCAATTGCAGGCCAAAATCGCTCATTTTACTCTTGCGGCGCTGACCATGCTGGCCCGGACCATAAGAACGCTTGTTTACAGGTGAATTCGGGCGGCCCCAAATGTTCTCGCCCATACGGCGATCGAGTTTATACTTAGCGGATTTACGCTTAGACATATGTCATCCTTCAAATTTGCATGTCGCCACCCAATGATGGCGCTTTAACCCGGCATCGCACCGCACGAGAAATTCTCGAGCGCGGCCACCGCTTCACCGGGGTGCGGGGCCAATTGCGAACGCGCGCATTAGCAGGCGCGGTGTATAGGTCAAGTGGTGTGTTTAATTGCCCCGATTGATCTCGCGCCATTCGTCATTCGTCCGGCACACTTTGGTTTTGCGGCGGCTGCTAGCATCTGTACGAATATGGCGGCAAATACGCTTTTCGGCCTTCGGCTTTACATCTGCTTTTGCCTCTTTTTCGGCTGGCTTTTGGTCTGGTTTTTGCTCTGCTTCGGCGCCTACTGCTTGAATATCTTCTGCTTTAGTGACTTCTTCTGGGGCTTTTTCAGCCGTAGCAGGCAAAGCAATAAGGGCCATAAGAGGGGCAAGGGCAAGTATAGCGATCCGCATGATAGATAGTCTTTCTTAATGGCTATTGATTGGGGGAGATATTGCTTGAATTAGTGCCAGATGCTCGGTCAATCAAGGCCGATCGTGCTTTGACAAGGTAGATAGCACTCCTCGCAAGGTACGCAGTTCCAAGGTATTCCAAGCTGGCTTGCTGAGAACACTGCGCAGAGTGCGCGCGGTTGCGCCTCGGCGTGGCTCTGGAAGGAAATAGCCTTTGGGCTCAAGAAGCTTTTCAAAATGCTCAACAAGCCCGTCCAATTCTTCCTGCGGGGCGGGGGGCAAGACCTCGTCCGCCGCTGTAGGTTGGACCAAATCCATCTGCTTTGACCATTCATAGGCGCATAGGATCACGGCCTGAGCCAGATTGAGTGAGCCGAATTCCGGATTGATCGGTACCGTTAGGATTGACCGGGACAGCGCCACATCCTCCACAGCCAATCCCGATGCCTCACGTCCGAAAAGGATCGCGCTCTTACCGGTTTCACTTCGCATATCCCGAGCGGCCTGTTCTGGCGTCACAACTGGCTTAGTAACGCCGCGCTTTCGCACGGTCGTAGCGTAAATATGCGCACAATCGGCCACTGCCTCTGCAGTAGTGCTATAGATTTTTGCATTGTCGAGCACATCATCAGCGCCTGCGGCACTTGGCCCGGCGTCTGGGTTGGGCCAGCCATCACGCGGTGCAACAATCCGCATTTCAGTGAGGCCAAAATTCAGCATGGCGCGCGCCGCTTTGCCAATGTTTTCGCCCAGTTGCGGACGCACCAGCACGATGATGGGTTGATTATCCGTCACTGTTCTTCGCAGCCGCTTCCTGCACAGTGCTAGCAAATTCTTCAAAATCACGAGCCTCGCTGAAATCGCGATAGACCGAGGCAAAGCGAATATAAGCAACTGTGTCGAGCTGCTTCAGACCATCCATCACCATTTCACCAAGACGCGCTGAGGGGATTTCATTCATCCCTGCGGTTTCCACTTGGCGCTGGATACCAGAGACAAGTTGGTCAATGCGCTCTTCTGAAATGCCGCGCTTGCGGCAAGCGAGACTGACAGATCGCTCCAACTTGCTGCGATCAAACGGTTCGCGCCTAGCATCTTCGCCGTTCTCACCCGATTTCACGATGGAGATCTCGCGCAATTGGACGCGCTCAAATGTGGTAAAGCGCGCACCGCATCCACCGCATTGCCGCCGCCTTCTGATCGAGGTGTTATCCTCGGTCGGCCGGCTGTCTTTTACCTGCGTGTCGTCATGGGCGCAAAAGGGGCAGCGCATCAATTATGCGTCTGGATAGACGGGGAAAGCAGCACAGAGAGAGGAAACGCGGTTCCGTACGCTTTCTTCAACCTGTGCATCACCTTCGGGGCCGTTTTTAGAAAGCCCGTCGATAACCTCTGCAATCAGCCCACCGATCTGACGGAACTCAGCTGGACCAAAGCCGCGCGTTGTGCCTGCAGGAGTGCCAAGGCGAATGCCGCTTGTCACAAATGGGCTGCGCGTATCGAAGGGAATGCCGTTCTTATTGCAAGTGAGGAATGCGCGGTCGAGGCCTTTTTCAGCGGCCTTTCCGGTCACATCTTTGGCGGTGAGATCGACCAACATGGAATGGTTGTCCGTCCCGCCAGACACGATACGCAAACCACTTTCTTCGAGAGATGCAGCAAGCGCGCGAGCATTTTCAACAACGCTGGCGGCATAGGATTTAAATTCAGGCCGTAAAGCTTCACGGAAAGCTACGGCTTTCGCTGCCACCACATGCATCAACGGGCCGCCCTGTAGGCCAGGGAACACAGCCATGTTGAGCGGCTTTGTCAACGCTTCGTCATTCCACAAAATGATACCTGAGCGCGGACCGCGCAGGCTTTTATGCGTGGTTGAGGTCACGATGTCGCAATGTGGGAAGGGAGAAGGGTGCGCACCGCCTGCAACGAGGCCTGAAATGTGGCTCATATCGCACAGAAGGTAGGCGTCCACTTCGTCTGCGATTTTGCGGAATGCTTCAAAGTCCCAGACCCTAGAATAGGCTGTGCCGCCGCAGATTATCAATTTTGGTTTATGTTCGCGAGCCGTCGCTGCAACCGCGTCCATATCGATCAGCTCTTCGCCTTCGCTGACACCATAGCTGACCGGATTGAACCATTTGCCGCTCATATTGACCGGCGAGCCATGCGTCAGGTGACCGCCTGAATTGAGGTCGAGGCCCATGAATGTGTCGCCCGGCTCTAGCAAAGCAAGGAATACGGCTTGGTTCATTTGGCTGCCCGAATTGGGCTGAACATTGGCAAACTCGCAAGCGAACAATTCTTTGGCGCGGTCAATTGCCAGGGTTTCGATCACATCTGCATAATCACAGCCGCCGTAATACCGTTTGCCCGGATAGCCTTCTGCATATTTGTTGGTGAAGACGCTGCCGGTGGCCTCAAGCACTGCTTTCGAAGCAATGTTTTCCGATGCGATCAGTTCGATCTTATCTTGCTGCCGAGCCAGTTCTTTACCAACCGCTGCTGCAATTTCCGGATCTGCAGAGGCGAGGTCATCACCCCAAAAACGCTGCATAATATTAGTGGCGGTGTCGGGCTGTGTGCTCATCGGGGGGGGGACCTTAAGAAGGGTTGGAAAGTTTATCGACACGGCGCTGGTGACGGCCACCGGCAAATTCCGTTTCTAGGAAGGCTTTAACGCATGCTTTGGCCATATCCAAGCCTGTCAAACGTGCACCTAATGCAATAGCGTTTGCATCATTGTGTTCACGGGCTAAGGCGGCAGAGAGTGGTTCCGACACCAATGCGCATCTCACGGCGGGATTGCGGTTTACGCTGATCGAGATACCAATGCCGCTGCCGCAAATGGCAATTCCGCGAACGGCAGTTCCATCAGCCACGACACCAGCAAGCAAATATCCAAAATCGGGATAATCTACGCTGTCGGGTGCATTGGGTCCAAGGTCGGCAACCTCATGCCCTTCTTCCATCAGCCATTCGGCAAGTTGGGCTTTAAGCTCAAGGGCGGCGTGATCAGATGCGAGTGCTATTTTCATGAAGTTCTCATAGGGAAAAGGCCCGCTGATTGCCAGCGAGCCTCTTCAAGAAATCACCATGTAATTGTTGCGTTTTACTGGTCCAAGAAACTCCGCATTTTGCGTGAGCGACTTGGGTGTTTCAATTTCCGCAAAGCTTTCGCCTCAATCTGCCGGATACGTTCGCGGGTAACGCTGAACTGCTGGCC
>CALFEA010000155.1 GCA_937950385.1 uncultured Altererythrobacter sp.
CAAGTGCGCGAAGCATTCTTCCGCCTTACCGATTACAAACCGGAAGATGCAGAGCATGTTCCCAGCGGCGAGCTTGATGTTGGCATAGGGCGCTCAATGCATGTGCCCAAATTGCTGAAAGGCGTCGCGGTATTCTCGTTCAAACGCCTGTGCAAGGAAGCGCGCGGCGCGCCAGATTACCTTGCGATTGCGCGCGAATTTCACAGCGTCATCCTCGTCGGTATTCCGCAGATGAACAAAGAAATGCGCAATGAAGCCGCCCGCTTTGTAACCCTGATCGACGCCCTATATGAACACCGCGTCAAACTGTTCGCAACTGCCGAGGTGGAGCCAGAACAACTATATCCCTCCGGCGATGGCGCGTTTGAATTTGAGCGCACTGTCAGCCGTCTGATGGAAATGCAGAGCGATGAATATATGGCGCTGGGCCACGGTTCAGATGGGGCCTCAGAAACCTAAACTTAAGCTGAGATATTGAGCCCATCCAAGCTTTTTTCCAACATAATGAGCTGCCACAAGAGCCGCGAATTATCAGAGCGCCCTGCGATATGCACCTCGGCAATATCCGCCAGAGACGCGCTATCGAAAAACCCTGTATTCACCAACGTCTGGCTTTGTGAAATCGCCCGCGCTTGCCCCGCCAATGGACCGCGCAGCCATTGCGCAATCGGCGTCACAAAACCTTGTTTCTGGCGGTAAAGAATGTCGTTCGGCAAATACCGCTCCATACTTTTCTTGAGGAGATATTTGCCTTGGCGGCCCTTCACCCGGTACTTTTCCGGCAGGGTTGCAGCAAATTCGATCAAGCGGTGATCGAGCAATGGCTCGCGCGCCTCTAGGCTAACCGCCATGCTGGTGCGATCCACTTTGGTCAGAATGTCGCCGGGCAGCCAGAATTTCAAATCGGCATATTGGGCCCGGTCCAATCCGCTGCGCGCAGGTGCATTGGCCATCAATTGCGTCAGCTCATCCTCGGCTGAATATCCCGACAAAGCGCGGCGTGCAGGATCGGCATAAACACCGCTGCGCTGTTCTGCGGTTAGAACGGAGAGCCCGCGAGCATATCCTGCATTTCCGTCCCCTGCGAGAGCCAGCAATGTGGATTTTGCACGCAAGGGCCGCGGCGCCCAATCTGCTTTGGGCCAAACGCGGCCCAGCGATCCAAACAGAGTTTTGCGCAAGCCTGCGGGCAGCAAAGACCGTGCACGCTCTTCATGCGCATGGAAAACTTGGCGGCGATATCCGGCAAATGCTTCGTCTGCCCCGTCACCCGACAAAGCCACGGTCACATTCTCGCGCGCCAACTGGCAAACCCGCCATGTCGGCAAAGCCGATGCATCGGCAAAGGGTTCATCAAACATGCCAACCAGCTTGTCGATATGGGCAAAATCGTCATTGCCCACTGTCCGTGCGCGGTGATCGGTTTTGAACTGCTTAGCGATTTGCTCTGCGTAGGATGTTTCATCCAAGGCGCCGACATCAAAGCCGATGGAACATGTTTGCACCGGCTCCCCGCTCGCCTCTGCCATCAACGCAACCACACTGGAGCTATCAACACCGCCGGACAGAAACGCGCCCAATGGCACATCGGATACCATCCGGCTGCGCACAGCTTCGCGCAAAAGATTGACCAGTTCAGCCGACAGATCCGCTTCGCTGCCCTTGCGGCGCTGAGAGAAATCAATGTCCCACCACTGCTTTGGCTGGCTCAGCGGCTTGCCTTGTTTGTGAAGCACAAAATGGCCCGCTGGCAATTTGCGCACGCCCTGGAGGATTGACCGTGTATCGGGAACATATCCCCACGCGAGATAATCATCCAAGGCCTGCGTATCGACGCGGCGCTTTAGCAGCGGATGGGCAAGCAGACCTTTAAGCTCGGACGCAAAGGCAAGACTGCCATCGCTAAGTTCAGCAAGGAATAATGGCTTCACACCAAGCCGGTCGCGCGCCAGCAAAAGCTCGCATTTTTCAATGTCCCATAAAGCAAAAGCGAACATACCGTTCAACCGCTCAAGGCAGCTGATGCCCCACCGTTGATAGGCCGCCAAAATGACTTCGGTATCGCCGCCCGTATTGAAACGAATGCCTTCGCCTTCTAATTCGCGGCGCAATTCGCGGTAATTGTATATCTCGCCATTAAAGACGATCACCGCGCGCTTATCGGCGGAATGCATCGGCTGCGGAGAGCCTTCGAGATCGATAATCGACAGGCGGCGATGCCCAAGGCCAATCCCGTGATCCGTCCACACACCCGCACCATCAGGGCCGCGATGCACCAACGCATCACACATACGTGTCACGCGGCGCGGATCAATCGGCTTGGGCGTTGGCCCGTGAAATATTCCAGCAATTCCGCACATATAGGTGGCCGTTAGCCGTTCGGCGCGCTGGCGTAAATCGCCGCAATTGCAAATGCGATAATAAGTGCACCTGTGAAAAGCATCGCTGCATTGGCATTTCCGCTGCGCGCCTCAAGTGTGGCAATCCAATTCATCTGCGCCAACTCATCTGTTGAGTATCCGGCATCTTCGGGTTCGCGGTCAAAGAATCGGAATGCTCCGCCGAGCACCAAAGCCATAACTATCGCAAAGAACACCCAGCCATAAACGATGTGATCAAACCCAGCAGCGAACTCTACGCCTTGGCTCTGCGCGATATAGATTGTGCCCCATGCTCGAATGCCATTGGCAATAATCGGGACGACGAAGCAAGCCGCCATGAACAGCGCGCGGCGCTTCCAAGTTGAAAAGCTGGTGAAAGCGACAAGCACGCCAAGCGTCACCATCGCGACTAGGAATTTTACGCCGGAACATTCCTCAGCAACAATGAAAAGGCCAACCGGCGTATGGATGTAGATATCCTCATAGACCGCCTCAACCCCGCTCAATTTTGTAAGCGCAATAGCAATCTCGGCAGTGATCCCTTGCAGGAATGGTATGACTTCATCGCCAAATGGTACGAGAAAACACATCATCCCTATGGGCAGCAATAAATAGCCGACAAGGCGAGGTCCAAGGAAAGTCAGCAAGCACGCTTGCAATGCACCAACAGCGCCAATTTGCGTGATCAGATTAATATCGAACGCCTTGCCTGCAAACCAAACTGACAATGCTGAACCGATAAAAAAAACGCCAGGGGACCAATGTGTTGGCTTGAGCTTCGCAAGGCCTTCTCGGCGAAGAATTACCAACCAAATGATCAAAGGAGGGATGAGCAAAATATGGGTGTATGTGTCAATGTTCCACCACTGATGGATCATCTCGCCCCATTCGTTCCTCGTGAGAGCGATCAATGCGGCCCACGCGAGCGCAAGCCTTGCTAGCGGCATGTGCCAGCAATTTGGGAGGCGCGAGATCAGTGAACCCTCTCTCAACTCTTGCAAAGCGGTATCATGCGGCGTCACTGGTCTGCGCCTCCGTTTCGCCAGAAATTATGTGAGCAAGCGGGCCAAGCATGGCCTCCCAGCTTTGTTGATCAAACACATACGTACGGGCCGCCTTACCCATGGCGTCGCCTGAAGCACGATTTTGCGCAAAATGAACCATGTGTGCGGCTAGCGCAGCATCGCTTTGGCCAATGGCAAAATGGGTGCCATCAATCGCATCGATGCCAGTTGCCGCTTCTTCTGACAGCACAACTGGGCGGGCCATGGCCATTGCTTCTAGGACTTTGTTTTGAACGCCGCGTGCAATCGTGATAGGTGCGACTACAGCGGTGGCGCTGCGAATGAATGGACGTACATCGGGCACGCCGCCCCAAACGCGCACGCCGTCTTTGCCATCGCGCTGCGTCAATTCTGCAACCGGAGCGCGGCCGACAACATGGAACATCGCGCTAGGCATAGTGTCGCGCACCGCAGGCAAGATGTGATCCATCATTCGCAAACACGCAGCGATATTAGGCGGGTAATCCATTTGCCCCGTAAAGACATAATGCGGCCCCTCGCCGGTCAATTCAGGATGCGCATCGACGGCTGTTGGATCAAAGAACTGAGCATCAATGCCATTGCCAATCGCGCGCACATCGCCGAGTTCAGGATCCGAAAGCCGCGAGCGCAACAAGCCTGCCTCCGCCTCTGTTATCAAGGTGGTCACATCGCAGCGCGCAACAAGCGCTTCCTCAATGCCCCTAAGCAATTTGCCTTCGCGGGTGTCGATAAGCTTGCGCGGGAAAACGCCTGCCGCGCCGTAAGCATCGAATTTCGCCGAATCCACATCGCACAAATCGATCACCACGCGCCCGGCGAAGTCTGCGGGTATATATTGCCCCATTTGGCCAGAGAATACGACAACCGTATCAATGTCTTGCTCGCGGATTTTGCGCTGAACCCAAGCGGCCAAATCGCCATGATGAAATGCTGTCAGGCTAACGGGTTTGCCGGTTAGCAATGCCTGGACACCTGCCAAGGGCAAAGGCTTTGTGCGCTCAATCAAGCCATAGCTGGCCGCGATCTGTGATAACTCACCCT
>CALFEA010000156.1 GCA_937950385.1 uncultured Altererythrobacter sp.
ATGGTAGCATTCTTTTTGTCTGCATGGTTCGTGCTTCCAGCACCGCAAGTGGCAATTGGTGGCCTGCTGTTCACTGCACTGCTGGCAATCAGCGTTCGGCATTACTTATCAGCGAGAACACTCAACAAGTCGTAGGTAAGCTGTGCCGATTTGAATTTCTTAGTTTAAGCTGGGAACAATGGATGGAAAGAAACTAAAGGCTTGGCAAATGACCAGACGCAGAACGATCCTGGCGGCAGTCTCGGTCTTTATCGTGGTATTATATATCTTAAACGCGTCTTGGTTGGCTCCAACGCCTAATGGGTCAGCAGAATTGATGGCCCATCGCGGCGTTCACCAACTTTATGATCGGGAGGGTATAGACCAAGACACCTGTACAGCTGAACGCATGTTGCCGCCGACCAACTCCTATTTGGAGAACACCCTTCCTTCAATGAGGGCAAGCTTCGCCGCAGGCGCGGATATTCTTGAGCTCGATATTCACCCCACGACTGATGACGAATTTGTGGTATTCCACGATTGGACAATTGATTGCCGAACCGAGGGCAGTGGAAAAACTAGGGAGCACTCGTTGGAGTATCTCCAATCTCTCGATATAGGCTATGGATATACAGCCGATGCCGGGAAGACCTATCCGTTCCGTGGAGAAGGTATAGGAATGATGCCGTCTCTCGCTGAAGTACTTCAGGAGTTCCCAGACGAACGCTTTTTAATCAATTTCAAGAGCCGCTGGATCGAAGAAGCTGATCACCTGCTTGCCTACCTGAAGCGGAATAACATCCAGATCGATGACCGTATTCTGATCTATGGCGGTGAAAGGCCTGTTGAGCGATGGAAGACAATTCATCCATCAGGTTTCGCGTTTACAAAATCCTATATGAAAGAATGCACCCTTGACTACATGAAGGTAGGATGGAGCACGGCAACACCCGAAAGCTGCATCAACAGCGTAATCGGTGTGCCATTAAACTATCGACACTTCATCTGGGGTTGGCCTAACCGATTTCTGCAACGAATGAGCGAGGCTAATACGACCGTCATTTTTCTAGGCAATGTCGAAAATGACAACGGCGCTCCCGGCATAACTGATCCGAATGATCTTGAGGCAATACCGGAAGGATTCCGAGGCTGGATTTGGGCCGATGCTATTGAGACCGTTGGACCAGCTTGGAGCGGTATCCAAAGCAACTAATGCCCCTTTTTTGATATGTCCGCTTTCCACCCCATTTCGAGACATCAAGCAAACATCACCTGCATCGCAAAAGCCGCCATCAATCATCGCCCGCCCCAAGGCTTGATCACAATACCCTTGGACGGATCGTCTTGGCCGCCGATCATTTCCCGATAAGTGGCACGCGTCGCTTCAAAACCGGCATGTTCTTCGATTGCAGCCGTGCCTTCCACTGGGACTAAAAAGCCCTGTCATTCCTGCGCGGCCATCGCGGCCTTTGCACCTGAGCTTTCCGACCCGCACCATCAAGCCTGCAACCATTAAGGTAATTCTGACAACAACCTTATGGCTCCTGCCGGCGAAGCAAGGCGCCGAACAAATCTTGAAAAATCGAAACGGCGCTGCAGAATTGTGAGGCGGGTCTTTGCAATTCTCTAGCCATAGAACGCGCTCTCGCCCTAGAATTCACCGAAAATCTAGCCCCTTGCTTTCTTATCAATAGTGGGTCTACCTTACCTTACGGCAGATCAACAAAGATTGATCGCCAAACAGGAGGGGTATTATGAGATTTAAGGCAGTTCTTCTAGCCGGCATTTGCGGCAGCGCGTGTGCAGTTCCAGTCCATGCACAAGACACTCAACCAGCACCAACACAAGATGCAGTCGACGAAAATGTGATCGTCGTCACCGCGCAGCGCCAAGCGCAAAGCCTGCAAGAAGTACCAATCGCGGTTAGCGCGTTTGATGCCGATGCATTGGAAGCGCAGCAGATTGAAAACGCCAGCGACCTTCAACTGACGCTGCCAAACGTATCCTTCACCAAAAGCAATTTTACAGCATCCAGTTTTACCATTCGCGGGATTGGCGATTTGTGCGTGGGTGTGAGCTGCGATAGCGCCACAGCCATCCACCTCAATTCAGCGCCCTTATTCAACACAAGACTTTTCGAAACCGAATATTTTGACCTTGAACGGGTCGAGGTTTTGCGCGGTCCGCAAGGCACTTTGTTTGGGCGCAACGCGACGTCGGGCGTGGTCAATGTGGTCTCGGCCAAGCCGGATCTTTCTGGGATCGCCGCCAAGGCAGAATTTGAATACGGCAATTTCAACAGTATCAAAGCCAAAGGCATGATCAACTTGCCGATCGGCGATGCGATCGGTGCGCGCGTTGCAGGCTTTTACCTGAAGCGCGATGGCTACACAGAGAACTTGTTTGACGGCAATGACATTGATGGCCGCGATATGTTTGCCATTCGCGGCTCACTAAGGTTTGAGCCGACATCTGATACCACCATCGATTTGATGGCGTATTACTTCAAAGAAGATGACGACCGGCTGCGGATTCAGAAACAGCTTTGTCAGCGCGACCCAACGGGCGTGGTAGGTTGCTTGGCCAACCGCCGCGACTTTGACAAGGTCAACACCAATGCAACATTTACTGGTACATTGGGTTCATCTGAATTCTTTGCGATTAACGGCCTGCCGGGCGCTTTGGGATTGAACAGTCTGTATGGCCCTGATGGCTTTGCAAATTTCGACGAGCCTGACGATGTTCGGCAAGTGAACACGCCGTTCACCCCGGAATATTTCACGGACGAATTGCAATTGCAGGCGCACATTGAGCATGATTTCGGACCAGTGGCATTGTCGGTGACCGGCACATATCAGGAAACTGAAGTCGACTCCCGCCAAGATTACAACCTTGGTGTGCAAGACACCGCGACGATTGATGCCGCTTTGGGTGTGTTCAATGCCCTATCTGCAGGGGGCGCTGGTCCGCTTGGCGCATTCCAACCTGTATTGGATGCGGTCACATCAGGCCCGCAATATTGCACGTCCGATACCGACCCAACCGGCCTCGGCAGTTTTGGTGGCAACCGGATTTGCGGCGATGTGCCACTATCCTTTGACCGCTCTGATCAGGACAATACCAGCTGGTCGGTCGAAGCCATTTTGTCGAGTGATTTGGACGGTCCGTTCAAT
Source organism: uncultured Altererythrobacter sp. (assembly GCA_937950385.1). GTDB lineage: Bacteria > Pseudomonadota > Alphaproteobacteria > Sphingomonadales > Sphingomonadaceae > Erythrobacter. The sequence goes on from CALFEA010000156.1 coordinate 3,153, forward strand.
TTCCTTCTTGGCGGTATCTATGCTGAGAATGACCTTGGCCAAAATAGCTATTATGTGAACACATTCGCGATTGACTATATCACAGGTGTTCTCGGCGGCGGTGCTGGTTATTTGGGCACGCCTTTCTTCCGCAATAATACACGCGATTTCCAATTGGAATCCTATGGCATATTCGGAGAAGCCTATCTCGAGGTTTCCGATCGCCTCAGCCTGACCGCAGGTTTGCGTTATAATAATGACAAAAAATCGATTGTGGCGCGCTCTACTTTGGCCAGCTTCCTTGTTCCGTTTGGGCAAACTGGGGACGCGTTCGATTCGCCATTTGTAGGCGCGTTCGATGCTGATCCTGGAACGGCGGGCAATCAGCTGGTTCAGGAGCGCAGCGTAGCGTTTGATGAGATTACTGGCCGGTTCGTGTTGGATTACGAAATCTCGCCAGACAATCTGCTCTACGCTTCTTACTCGCGTGGATATAAATCGGGCGGTATCAACCCGCCATTGCAGCCAATTTTCAACGTATCAGAGAGCTTTGCTCCTGAATCTATTGATGCGTTTGAGATCGGCAGCAAGAACGTATTTGGCAATGGAACGTTTATCCTGAATGCCACCGCGTTTTACTACAAATATAAAGATCTTCAGCTTAGCCGGATCATCGCCCGGACATCGGTCAATGATACGATTGATGCAAACATTTGGGGCGCTGAATTGGAAGCAATTCTCCGCCCAAGCGATAGCTGGATGTTCAACATCAATCTAAGCTACCTCAACGCCGAAGTCGCTGGAGATCAATTCTTCAGCAACCCGCGCGATCCGGGCGGCGGCGATCCTGATGCGGTGATCGTGAAAGACATCACCAATGGCGCTTTGTGCTCTGTTCAAGCTGGCGCACCGGGCGGTGCAGATGCTTTTGTCAACGCGATCAACCCGGGACTGGGCCTTCAAGGAACAACTGAATTCCCAGCCGATGGCGGCCTTGCATCGTCGGGTGCATTTAGCATCTGTGCGGTTCTTGAAGGGCAAGCAGCTGCAATTGGCGCTGCCTTCGGCGGTGTCACCGTCCTGAGCCCCGGTGTTGAGGTCAATCTGAAAGGCAATAAACTGCCGCAGGCGCCTGAGATGAAAGCCTCAATCGGTGCGCAATATACCGCTGAGTTTGATAGCG